>NZ_JBEZGJ010000098.1:0-27185 GCF_040649965.1 Micromonospora sp. NPDC048843 | reverse complement strand
CCGTGAAGCCGAGTGGATCATGGCGCACGCCGGGCACGCCGGGCATGAACGCCGCGCCGGACGCGCCGGGCGCGGGAACGACCGGGCCGCCGGGCCGCTACCGGCGGCCGAACTTGGCGCTCACCTCTGCTACTGGTCAGGCGGGTACGAACTGCCACTGCTGGTTGGTCCCGCCGTTGGCGGTCCACTGCACGACCTGCGCCCCGTCGCTGGTCGAGGCGGCGTAGACGTCGGCTGCCAGTCCGCTGCCGCGGCCGACGATGGTGTAGTAGCCGTCACCGGTGGGCCGCAGGTACCACATCTGGTTGGTGCCGCCGTTTGCCGACCACTGCTGCAGTTGCAGGCCCTGCGTGGTGCTGCCGGCGTTGACGTCGAGCATCTTTCCGGAGGCGGTGTAGCGCAGGGTGTAGGCGTCCTGCGTGGTGCTGATCGTCCAGGTGGGGGAGCCGCTCTGCTGGACCGCCTTGGCGCCGTCGGCGGTGGAGTTGCCGGCGATGGCGAGGGGCTTGCCGCTGTTGCGGTTGACGATGCGGTAGGTGCCTGCTGCGGGCCCGGTTCCGCCGCTTCCACTGAGGTTGAGGTACTCGACCGCGTCGGTGAAGACGGTGCTGCCGGACTTCGTGGTCGACAGCTGCAGGTACACGCGGCTGCCGGTGGCGGGGGCGGTGAAGGACACCGGTTGGGTGACCCGTGAGCCGAGCGGGACGGTCAGGGTGGTGCTGCCGGACGCGACGACCGCGCCGGTCGGGCTGTCGAGCCGGGCGGTCCAGGCGAAGCCCACCGAGGTGTTTGTGAAGTCGTCGTTGAACACGGTGATGTTGCGGGTCACCGTGGCGTTGCGGGCGTAGCTGGGCACCGCCTGCGCCAGCGGGAAGTTGCCGTTGGAGTCCGAATTGCCGGAGGCGGACCAGTACGGGAGGTCGATCGCGGCCACCGGGTTGAACGCCGCCTGCACGCGCTGGATCTGCGGGTTGCTCCACGGGTCGGGCAGGTTGTCCACGCCGTAGATCGGGTGACCACCCTCCTCCGGGGTGAAGTCGGTGCTCCGCACGCCGGGCACGACGCTCGCCCAGGCGGACAGCAGGGTGTACGGACGCAGGTCGGTGGCGCCCTTGCCGCGCTTGGCAGCAGTCGCGGTGGCGAACCACTCGAAGCCCTGCTTGTTGTTGCATGCCGGCCAGATGAACTCGCCCTCGCCGTCGGGCCGCCCGTTCACGCTGACCAGGCCCTCCCCGTACCTGCCGAAGCCGTCGACGTAGTGCGGGATCACCGCGAAGTTGGCGTACGTCATCCCGGGATACAGGCTGACATTGTTGCCGACGCCCACCTCGACAATGATCGGCCGGGTGCCGTCGGCGCCGTTCATCGCCGCGTACAGGTCCTTTTCGAACTGTTCGGAATCCTGGCCACTCTGGTTCGGCTCGTTGTTCTGACTCCAGCGGATGATCGCGGGGTGGTTGCGGTCGCGCAGGACCAGCGCACGGGCGTGGTTGATCATGTTTTCGCGCCCGACGGAGTTCTGCCACTCCTGCGAGGATTGGGAGCCGCGAATCGCGACCTCGTCGATGATCATCAGGCCCATCTCGTCGGCGACATCCAACATGTACGGGCTTCCGGGCTCCTGGTGGATGCGCACCACGTTGTAGTTCAGCCGCTGGTAGTTGTCCACCGCCTGCGGCCAGCCGCCGTTGCCGGACGACGGAGGCAGGAAGCCGGGCAGGGTGTGGTACGCGTCGCCCTTGCCGCCGTTGTTGATCCGGTCATAGTCGGCACCCTGGAGGTTGTCGCCGCGGAAGTTCGTGCGCACGCCGTTGAGGTAGTAGTAGTCACCGTTCTGGGTGGCCTCCCGGAACCCGAACCGGTACTCGGCGTCGCTCGTCCGGCCGTCGTCGGTGACGGCATGCACCGTCAGCCCGTGCAGCTGCGCCCGGTACCCCGACCGGTACGGCACGTTGGGCCACCAGTACGAGGTGCTGTCGAGGTTCCACGCGACCGGCCCGACGGTCACGGTCACTGTCGAGCGGGCCGCCACGGTGACCGTACGGCTGGGCAGTGCCGGGTAGCTGAAAGCCGTTCCGTTGCTGGACGACAGCGACCCGGTCAACGTCACCGACCGGGCACTGCCCGACGTGTTCCGCACCGTCACGTCGTAGGTCAGCGTCTTGTTCGCCACCGACGTGCGCACGAATGTGTCGCTGACGTACACCGCCGGGTACACCCGCAGGAACGCGGACCCGAAGATCCCCTGCGGGACAGCCTCGGACCACGTTGCGGCGTCGGGCACCAGGTACCGGCCGTTGGATGCCTTCAACGCGCCGCGGCCCTTCACGTTCACCGTGATCGTGTGGGTGGTGCCGGGCGCCGCGTATGTGCTGATGTCGAAGTTCGACGGGGTGAACGCCGTCGTCTGGGTGGCGACCACGCGGCCGTCGACCGACAGTGTCGCCTGGTGGTTGACGGCGCCGAACTCGATCCAGGTCGACTGCGGCTGCCCCGAGTCCGGCACGGTGATGCTGCGCGAGTACACGGCCTCGTTCACGTCGGTGAAGCCCTGCTTGTACCAGCCGCCACCGGGCACCGCGATCGTGGTCGCCCCCCGACCCGCGGGCGTGAAGTTCCACGTCCCGGCCAGGTCGACCGAGGCGATCGCGGCGTTACCGGCCGCCACACCGTCAAGTCCGGCGGCCGCGACACTCTGCGTCGCGGCCGGCGCGGCCAGGGTCGACCCGGGGGGCAGGGTCAGGCCACCCAGCGTCAGGGGCAGGGCGAGCGCCACGGTCGCGGCCAGCCCTCTGGCCAGCGCCGACAATCGGCCACCCCAGTGGACGTTCGTACGATGCACGGTTACCTCCTGTGACTCACCCGGCAGCTCGGCAACACCGTTCAGGGCACAGCCACATGGCCGATACTCGAATCGATTCGACGAATCTGCCGGCGTCGCCGACCACCCCGGAAGGGTGGTCGCGGCCCAGATACATATATCTGTATTAATGGGCACATAGAGCGTGAAGTCAAGGTTTCAAGACGGTTACTTCCTGCTCCTGACGCCTCACAAGCTTCGATGGCCGGCGACAAATACGACCGCTGCGGATTGCTGGGGCATCGTGCTCCAGGCATTCCGTGTCGCCGACCCACCGACGCTGCGCCGATCACATAGCGAACCGATTCGCCTCTGCGACGCTCGGCCGTGACACCTCGAAGGCGTGGACAGCACTGTGGTCCTCGGCGAAGTCGGCGGGCGGCCCGGCCTGACTTGTTCGGGTCGAAAATGGAGCTAGGGTGCTGGTAAGGAACGTGCGTCGCCAGCGTCACGTGCAGGTTACGGGCCCTGACGGTGAGTGTCTGACTGCGTAGACATGACTACGCAATCATACAGGACTATGGCCGGCGATGGGAGGTGCCGTGACGCGACTGGCGAGGCCGGGTGGAAGCCCTCCGACGCCGCGCAGCGTGGACGTCGCGCGGCTGGCCGGCGTCTCCCAGAAGACGGTGTCCAGGGTCCTCAACGACGAGCCGTACGTCTCGGCCGACGTGCGCCGGCGGGTCCTGGACGCCGCCGAGGAGCTCGGCTACCGACGCAACCAAGCGGCCCGGGCTTTGGCCTCCGGGCGCACCCGGTCGATCGGCGTGGTGACGCTCGGAAGCGCCTTGTACGGGCCGGCTTCGTGGCTCATGGGCATCGAGCGGGCGGTCGGGGAGGTGGGCTACACGCTGCGGGTGGCCACCACGATCGAGGGCGACCCGGGCGGCATCGCTAGCGCCCTGGCGTCGCTGCTGGCCCAGGGCGTGGACGGCGTCGTCATCTCCGAGCCGGTCGACGAGGGCGTCGGCCTCATCAGCGTCGACGTGCCGGTCCTGGTCCTCGGCGCGCCGCCCACCTTCGCCGCGCCGCAGGTGGTGACCGCCAGGGTCGGCGCGGGCCGGCTCGCGCGGGCCGTGACCGAGCACCTGCTGGAGCTGGGGCACGCGACCGTCCACCACCTGGCCGGCCCGCAGCGGTGGTATTCGGCACGGGACCGTCTCGCCGGCTGGCGCGAGGCGCTGCGAGCCCACGGCGCGGACGAGCCGCCGGTCGTCGAGGGCGACTGGTCGGCCGCGTCCGGATACGCGGCGGGCCGGGAACTGGCCGGCGACGGTGCCGTGACCGCAGTGTTCGCCGCGAACGACGACATGGCGATCGGTCTCATCCGCGCGCAGCTCGAGGCCGGGCGCCGCGTGCCCGAGGACATCAGCGTCGTCGGGTTCGACGACATCCCGGTCGCCGCCTACGTCACTCCCCCGCTCACCACCGTGCGGCAGCCGTTCGACGAGGTCACGCGGCAGGGCCTCGCGCTGCTGGTACAGGTCATCGAGAAGCCGGACGTCGAGCTTCCACCGGCGGCCGACCAACCGGTCGAGCTCGTCGTCCGCGCCTCGACGGCGCCACCACCGCCCCGGCCGATCCCGGGACGTGGCCGCCGAGCGAGCCGTCACTGAACCATTTACCGGAGACCTCTTCAGCTATCGATCACCGCCCGCCGTGACCTCACCGGCCACCCACGACTTCTGAAACACGCCTTAGCGCAGTTCCACGATCCTGGCGCGGGTGTTGGCTGGGGCCTCCGGGTGCCCGCGCTCGACGTCGGCCCGAACGTCAGCAACGGTCTTGCCGGCCAGCTCCCGCCGCCAGGCCAGGTCGGCGCCACGCATGGCCTGGGCGAACGCGCAGGACTGTCGATAGTCGACGCCCGCGTGCTCGCCTGGGCCCTTACGGAGGATCTGGTCGCACTGGAACAGCTCCTCCGGGCCCTCGATCGCGGCCACGATGTCCAGCAGGGAGACCTCCGCCGGGCCGCGGGCGAGCTGAAAGCCCCCGCGTGGCCCCGAGGTCGACGTCAGGATTCCGGCTCGGGCCAGGGCTTGGAGCTGCTTGTTCAGGTACGCCGGCGGCAGCTCGTAGAAGGCGGCGAGGGTGCTGGTCGGCACCGGGGCGTCCAGCCAGCTCAGGTTGAGGCACGTGTGGAGGGCCCATTCGACGCCCTGACTCATCCGCATGATCCTGGACTCTACCTGTCCAGAATTTGGGACGTCGGATGTGATCGCTGGCGTCGCTGATTCTGGACATCTAGTGTCTAGGAATCGGTGAACGACGAAGGAGTCGAAAAATGACTGTGGTACGCGCGGCCCAGGCCGAGGTTCTCGACAGCGATCCGGCCAGCGTGATCACGCTGCTCCTCGACCCCGAGCACACCGGCGGCGCCCTGACCAGCAACCGCACAGTGCTCAAGCACGGCACTGACGGTGCGCCGCCGCACCTGCACACCCACTCCGGCGAGTTCTTCTTCGTGCTCGACGGCGCCCTGGAGATACTCGTCAACGACGAACTGCGCACCCTGCATCGGGGAGACGTGCTCTTCGTCCCGCCGAACACCCCACACGCCTTCGCCCCCGCCGACGGCCGGGACGCCGACTTCCTCGTCGTGATCACCCCCGGCAAGCCCCGGTTCGACTACTACCGACTGCTCGACAAGGTGCACCGGGGCGAAGCCACCTGGCAGGACGTCGCCGAGACCCAGGACCGTTACGACAACCACTACGTGGACAGCCCCTTGTGGGCCGGCCGACGAGGCTGACCGACGCGACCTGTTCGTGCAGAGGCTGCCCCGTCGGCGCGGGTGATCCGCACCGACGGGGCAACGACTGTCGGACTGGCGCTACCCCTTGGCGATCCTGATCGTCGCGCTGCGGTAGTTGTTGCGCCTGTCGTTCTTCGTCGGGTCGTAGTTCTTCTCGATGTTGCCGGCGCTGTCGACCGAGAACCAGCGGAACGTCGTCGTCTCGGTCACGTGGAACACCTGCCCCGGCTCACGGAACTCGGTTGCCGCGTAGCGGGGCGACTCGAGCGTGGGCCGGCTGCCGTCGGTCGTGTAGTAGATGGTGGCCGGCTCGCTGGTCTCGAAGTGCACGTCGACAGGCCCGGAGTAGCGCCCCGCACCCGGGACCAACCGGGACGTCGGGTCCTTCTTGTCTCTGCCCCAGTCCGCCGCGACCCGGAACATCTCCATGATCCCGTTGGCGTACTCCATCGTCTCGGCGTGGCCACTGACGAGCTCGGGGTTCCCGTCCCACTCCGGCTGGAACGAACCGCCCTGCCAGTCGCCGGTGGCCGGGTTGTAGACGGAGCCGCCGACCTCCCAGCCGAACGCGTAGATCCCGTAGGTGTGGTAGAGGTCCTCGCGCACGTTGCCCGCCGAGGAGTAGAGGACGTCGGACGAGCCGCCGACGTTCTCCGGCGTCACGACAGTTTCCCGGTGCGCCTTGACCTGCGACAGGATCCGGGCGGCGGACTGCCAGTAGAACGCCTCGTCACCCAGTGGCGGACGCGGGGTGGTGATCCGGCCGTCCGCGATGTAGGCGCCGGGCTGCCAGAAGAGCTGGCCGCCGTTGGAGTGCACCGACATCATGAACTTGATGTTCTTGTACTTCTCGACCAGCCAGATGATGTTCTTCGACTCGGGCTCGGACAGCTCCTCCGGCCCCTGGTAGGTGCCGCTGACGCAGTTGGTCGACCCACCCGCGTAGCCGTCGTGGCCCGACCCGACGCGGTAGTTCCGGTTCAGGTCGACGCCCCAGGAGTTCCGCTGCGCCGGGTCGGCGCTCGCGTCCGGGCAGTGGTTGGTCATGTTCTTACGCTGCGAGGCGAAGTTGTAGAAGCTGTAGTTCGCCCCGTCGGGGTTGTTGGACAGGATGAAGAAGACGTCGGTGTTCTCGACGATCTTCTTCGTCTCCCGGTCGGACCGGTAGTTGTGCACCAGACGCTCGGCCGACTCCAGGCTGGTCGTCGCCGGCACCCACTCGCGGGCGTGGTCCTGCGCCTGGATGAGCACACCGGGCTTCTTACCGTCACGGTGCTTGCCGATCCGCAGTACCGGGATCGTCGCGGGGCCTCGCGGCACCTCGCCCTCCGGTGCTCCGACACGCTTCTGGTCGAGGAAGTCGGTCAGCGCGACCGGGCCGGCCGTCGCAGCGACGATGCCGGTGCCCTCGTTGGTGCGGTACGGGTGCGCCCGGTCGATGAGCCCCGCAGAGCGGCTTCGCAGCGCCTCGGCCACCTCGGCGGCCGTGCTCGTCGGCGCACCCGAGGCGTCAGTGGCGAGCAGGACACGAACCGCCGTGCCGGTGACCTCCACCGCCAGCGGGAGACCCGGGTCAGCCCGGTCCACGAAGTCCACAGTGACGTCGTTGCCGCCCTGGTGACCCCATGCGGCCGAGGAGACGACGACCGCCGCCTGCCCCGCGCCGCCGATCTGGGCCTGCGCCTTGCGTTGGTACCCGTTCGTCTGGTTCGGCAGGTAGACGATCTCGGCAATGTCCGGGTACTGACGGGCGATCTCCTTGGCACGGCTGTAGAGCTGCTGCGGGTGCCGGTAGCCGTCCACGAAGTCCGACTTGTAGGACGGGTTCTCCGTCAGCGGCGGTGGGGCGTCCTCCAGCCAGTTGGAGACGACGCCGGTCGCGACGCCACCTGTGGAACTCGTCAGCTTGATCTTGCTGGGGCGTACGTCGAGCTTGAAGAGGTTCCGGTGGAACATGTACTGCCCGGAGTCGACGAACCGGCTCATCGTCCGGGCGAAGCCGAACGGCGTGCCCTTCCCCGAGTCGTTCTCCACCTGCATCCCGACGATCGGGTCCTCCTGCTGCCCCTCGGTGGTCCGCGCTTCGACGTAGAGGAAGCCCTGACCCTTTGTGGTGAACCAGTCGGCGCGGACGACGCGTACCGTCGCGTCGTGGTTCGCCGGCTGGGCCGCCCGCGCGCTGGCCGCGCCGATGCCAAGACCGCCGTCGGCCTCGTCGCTCCACACGAAGCCCGCGTCGGCGCCGAGCACCTCGACGCCCATCGCCGTCAGTTCGGTGACCTGCTCGGCGGTAACCACCGCTTCGCCCTCGATGCCGTTCGGCACGCGCCGGAGGCCGTGTTCGAGGTCGAAGCCGGCAGCGGCCACCTTGTCCAGCATGTCGGCGCCGGTCAGCCTGATGTGTACGAGGCGTACCGACTCCCGATCCTCAGGCTGGGATCGGCTGGCGGCGGCTGATGGCCCCGTGGGATCCGCGCCCGCAGGGCCGGTTGTCACGAGGATGCTGCCCACCAGGGTGGACAGCGCGAGCAGCGCGATGCGCCGTTGTGATCGCCGCATTCCCCCTCCTTCTGCCTACGACGGGTGATTGCCGGCGGACCGGTCCGGTGAGCGTATGTGCGTTAGCGGCTCCAGCGGTTCACGTCGATCGAATTTGAGCATTCCTTGAGGCGACCGTCGCCGACTCCGCGCCGCCGCGTCAGTAACCTCGGCGGCCTCTCCCCCGGCCGAGGAAGCGCCTCCCCATCTGTCGGGGAGGAGAGCCGTTCCGCAGCCAGCGATCGTTGGACCATGGCTGTCGTTGAGATACCGACCCGTGCCAGACCGTGGGCACTGGCGTGTGCCGTGTTCGTCGTCGCCGCGGTGGCTCAGCGGCTCTATTGGATCGCGGGTGGCCGGTGGGGGTACACCGCGTGCGACCGCACCGATCTGGTCGACCCGGCGGGCGGGTGCGGTGCGGACCAGGTCGTGGCGTTGCCGCTCTGGTCGGGGTGGGGCGCGGTGGGAGTCGGCGTCGCCCTCGCGGTGGTGCTCGGGTGCACGGTCCGGTTCCCCGGCCGCTGGGCCACCGCCGGCAGCTGGGCTGCGGCCGCGCTGCTCCTGGTGGCCGCGTTCCCGCTGCACCTGCTCTTCGAGATCCCGGCGGCGCTCGCGGGACGGCCCTCGGACTGGCGTGACCTCGGAGCCCGGCTCCTGCTGGTGGCCGGTGGCGTCCTGTTCGCCGGGCTCGCGAACGCATCCGGGCCCCGGCGCGGACCGGCCGCCGTCGGCTACCGGCCGGTGCCGCGGTGGACGCGCCGCTGGGCGTACGTCGCCGTGGCGCTGCCAGTGGTCGGCTGGGCCGTGCCCCACGCGCTGTGGGTGCTCGGCGTTCCGGTCGGCATCTCCGGGCGGGAACTGAACGACATCGAGCGGAACCTCTCCACGGCGACGGGTTTGGCGATCACGCTCGTCCCGCCGCTCGCCGGCCTGCTCGTTCTCGGTCTGGTCCAGCGGTGGGGGCAGCAGTTTCCGCGCTGGGTGCCGGGACTACACGATCGACAGGTCCCCCGACCGCTGGCGGTGATCCCGGCCGGCGTGGTGGCGCTCACGCTGGTCGCCTACGGCGTGCTGAGCATCGCTGTGCTCGTCGGCCGACTGCTCACAGGTGACACGCGCTGGTCCGACGTGTGGGACGGGTGGGCCGTCACCGCCACGCTGCTGGTCTTCCTCGGCTGGGGAGTGTCGTTGGCCGTCACCACCGCCGGCTACGCCCTCGCCACCTCAGCCGCCACCTCCATGACCGACCTCCCCGGATCGGAGCACCCATGAGCCCCACCGACTCCGCCCGCGTCGCAGCCACCGACCCGCCGCCCTGGGCGATCTGGGCCGCCTATGCCGTCCCGCTCTGCGTTCTGCCGTCCGCGCTCTGGCGACTGTCGTTGGTGTTCACCGACGATGGCACCACGCACTGGTACATGGTCTTCCTGTCCGCGCTGTCGATGGGACTGGCCCTGTTGACACTCGGGCTGGTGCACCGGTGGGGACAGCGAGTTCCGCACTGGGTACCCGACGTCGGAGGCCGTCCCATCCCGGCGCGTCCGGTCGTGCGCATCGCGCTGACCGGCGGCTCGTTGCTCGTCGCTGTCTGCGTGTACTTCCTCCTCAACCACAGGTTCCACTTTGTGCAGAGCATCTGGGTAGGCATCGGTGAGGACGAACCGGTGCACCCGACTCCCGGTTGGGAGGTGCTCCGCTACTACGCCCCAATGCTCGCGTGGGGCCCGCTCGTCATAGCCGTGGCCGCCGACTACCGCCGGCGTGCAGCCAATTTTCGACGACTGGAGAAGCCATGAGGATCCGCAGCACGAGGCGACCACCGAGCGCACCATCGTGTACGGCGGCGATGGCGGCGGCACCACCTGCGGAGGCAGCGGTTTCTTCGTGGGGTGGCTCACCCTCGCAACCGCCTACCGGGACAAGGATTTCGGCCAGTGGCTCGCCTCTGACGACCGGTACGCCGATGAGATCCTGACCCGACCCGTCCTGGAGCTGAACTGAGCCGCGCCGCGACAAGCCCTCGCCGCGTACTCCTTCCCGGTCAGAACGTGGCGATCGGGTTGATCGGACTGCCGGACGTGCCAGCGAAGCGGACCGGTGCGACCGCCAGCTGGAAGTCCCACTGGCCGAGTTCGGCAGCCGTCGTCGCGCAGGCCTCCAGGTCGCAGTTGTCGAGCATCCACAGGCCCATCGCGACGAGGCTCACGGCGTGGACCGGCATCAACACGTCGTCGTACCCCGACGGCTGAACGTCCTGGGGGGTGTCGGCGCCGATCAGCGCCACCCCGCGTTCGTGCAGCCACGGCAGGCAGGACGCGTGCCAGCCGGCCTGCGTGAAACCGCTGGCCGCACCGTTCTCGTGCCGGAAACGGCCATAGCCGGTCCGCAGGAGTACCGCGTCGCCGGGTCGCACCCGCACCCCCTGGCGACGCTCGGCCTCCACGAGATCGTCGGGATACACGCCCTCCCCCGGCTCCAGCCACGGCACACCGCGGGCCGCCGCGACGTCCAGCAGGACACCACGCGTGACGATCCCGTTCGCGGCCGCCGTGACGGCCGCCCACGCCGAGCCCGTCGCCGCGTCGACGAACGAGTGCGATCGCCCGTTGTACATAGTGCCGTCCCAGTAGATGTGGCACGGCGAGTCGAGGTGGGTGAGGGTGTTGCCGTGGTACGAGATGCCGATCCTCTCGGACGAGAAGCCCCAGCGCCGGTCGGCGTGGAAGGCGGGCGGCATGTTCTCGGCACCCGGCATGTCGGCGGTGCACGGGCACGTCGTCGTCGACCGCTCCATGTCTCCCGGTGCGGAGACCTCCCACGCGCAGGACACGCTTCTGCCGTGTCGTACGGCCCGCGCCGCCGCCAGCCGGACATCGTCGGTGATGTGGTTCAGCGTGCCACGTTCGTCGTCGCCGCCCCACCGCCCCCAGTTGGACAGCGTGTCGAAGTACCCGAGCACCTCGTCCTGGGTCGGCATCGATCGTCCTGCCGTCATGTCAGCATCGACTCCTCTGGTCACGCGGGTTCGAGGCACCGCAGGTCAGAGTAGTCCGCCGCTTGATCGACGGATGACCGCAGGCAGCGCAGGGGCTGTTCTACTCACTGAACTCGGTCACGGAGAGCGTCTCGTCCAGCCGGCCGGCTGCCAGGTGGTCGTGGCGGATCACGAAGCTGCCGTAGTAGAAACCATCGGGCAGGGGAAACCGGGCGAGCGACACCCATTCGCTCGTCAGCCGGTGCTTCTCCTTCTCCACCTGGGAATACCACTGCGCCACCGGGACGACGATCTGACCGGCCTTCTCCCGCCCGGCTAGGGCCTGCTCCGCGATGCTCCTGATCACCTCGTCGTCGGCATACCCACCGATATCGGCGCTGGCAAGCCCCTCGACGGGCGGCCAGAGGTCGTCGGCCAGCGCGCGGAGCTCCTCCAGATGCGGCAGGTCACGCTTCAGGTCATGGGCCAGCTGCTGCTGGAAGGGCGACAGGTCGTCCTCGTCCTCATCGTCGTGCGTGGCGATCCATGGGGGCAGCTCCGCGCTCAGCGTGGCGAAGACGTCGTACTGCTCGCCGACGAAGTTGGGGATGCTGGGTTCTTCCGCCACCTCGGTAGCGGCGTCGGCCGGCACGTACACCACTCGCGCGTATTTCCGGTCCCCGGCGCCACCGGCCAGGTGGTCCTCCTCGTGGGCCAGGAAGAAGAGCAGCGACCCATCGGCCGGCAGGCCGAAGCCGTCGACTCTCGGCAGGGCCGCACAGTCGACGGAGAAGACGAACGGCAGCGGGCTGGCTCCGGCGGTCGGCCAGTCGGTGCCCACCGGCAGTCGGGGCAAGCCACCGAACTGCCCGACCGGGGCAGCACCGGAACCCCCGACCAACCGGATCGCGAGGCGCAGGTGTTCGGCGAACCTGCCGATCTCGTCGTCCGGAATGCCCAGCTCTATCGCGGCACGGCGGAGCTGCCCTTGATGATCCATGGCCCAGCATGATGCCACGCGGATACGACGAGAGGACGCCAGGCGACCGGGTGGCTCGATGGTCAGAGCCCCTGCCCCACCTCGACCAGGTAGCCGTCCGGGTCGCGCAGGTAGCAGCGGATCTCCGTTCCGTGGTCCTTCGGCTCGGTGAGGAAGTCCGCGCCCCGGGACTTCCACTCCTCGTAGAGCTTCCGAATGTCCCGGACCCGGACGTTCATCGCGCAGCTCAGGGTGTTGGAGTCGGCCGGTGCCTTGGCCTGCACCGTCGGCTTGTCGTCCGTCGGACCGCCCTCGACGTTGATGATGATGTAGCTGTTGAAGAACTTCATGATCAGCGGGCTGCTCTCGTGGACGCAGGTCGCCCCGAACACCCGCTCGTAGTACTCCCGGGACCGCGCCAGGTCGCGAACGATCAGCAATGTCGCGAGGAACATGCCGTCCTCGGGCTCGAAGTAGTCGGGTGCCGGGTTGGCCAACTCCATGCCGTCCTCCTGTCGTCGCCCGTCCAGCGCGAGAAGTCGGGCGGCGTATCCCCCGCAGATGTTTGCGAAAACGCCACTGCGGCTGGTGATGTCCCGACCGACCCAACAGGTGCCGACCCGGCAGGGGGATGGCATATCGCTCTGGTGAGGGAGGCCGTGCGCCAGTGGCGGTGCGATGGTCAGGCCATGACCGGCGGCCGCCAGTGGACAAGCGCATCGTGGGCGTCGGTGGTGACGGCAGTGACCGAGCACACGGGTTGGGGTGACGATGACGAAGCTTGGTGTCCGGGTGGCCCGGATGTTCGACGGCGAACGGCTCGTGGACGGTGGGGTGCTGGTCCTGCTCGACGAGGGGCGCATCGCCGCGGTGCACCGAGGCAACGCCGAGGCGCCGGACGGCTGGCCGGTACGCGAGGAACCGAACGGCACGCTGCTGCCCGGCTTGGTCGACGCGCACGTGCACCTGTGCGCCGACGCCGGGCCCGACGCGCTGGGCCAGCTCGCCGATCGTCCCGAATCGGACCTCGAAGCGGTCGTCGAGGCGTCGCTACGTACGCACCTGACGGCCGGCGTCACGACGGTCCGGGACCTGGGCGACCGGCGTGACGCGGTGCTGCGGTGGCGGGATCGGCGGGTGCGGGACGACCTTCCGACGGTGGTGGGGTCGGGCGCACCGCTCACCAGCGTCGGCGGGCACTGCTGGTCGTTGGGGGGTGAGGCGAGCGGTGTCGACGGGGTTCGCGAGGCCGTACGTCTCCGGGCGGCGGCCGGTGCCGATCTGGTGAAGGTCATGGCCAGCGGCGGGGTGTTCACCCCGGGCACCGACACCACGAGGCCGCAGTTCACCGACGAGGAACTGGCCGCCGCACTGACACAGGCCCACAAGCTGGGTCTGCCGGTGACCGCGCACGCGCACGCGCTCAGCGCGGTCGAGCAGGCGCTGCGCGTCGGCGTGGACGGCATCGAGCACTGCACCTGCGTGACCGCGGCCGGCGCCCGTGTTCCCGCTGAGCTCGCGGACCGACTGGCCGCGTCCGGGGTGGCGGTCTGTGCCACGCTCGGCACCGACCCGGCCGTGGTCACGCCGCCGGAGGTGGTGGAGATGGCGGCGCGGGCCGGGCTCAGCGAGGCCACGCTGCGCGACGCCGTTGCCACACTGCACCGGGCCGGGGTCCGCCTGGTGGCCGGTTCGGACGCGGGTCTCGGCCCCGCGAAGCCGCACGGGATCCTGCCCGAGACGCTCGTCGAGTACGTGGTCTGCGGCATGCCCGCCACCGCCGCCCTCGCCGCGGCGACCTCAATCGGCGCCGAGGTGTGTGGCCTGGGTCGACGCAAGGGCCGCGTCCACCCCGGGTTCGACGCCGATCTGTTGATCGTGGACGGCGATCCGACGAGCGACATCACTGTGCTGCGCCGCCCGCTCGCTGTGTACCTCGCCGGTCACCTCGTGAGATGAGGGTGTCGCCGGGTCAGGACGAGCGGAGCTGCTGGCGGAACCAGGCCCGGTCGGGGTTCACGACGGCCTGATCGCCGAGCACGACGGTGGGCACCGTCTCGTTGCCGCCGGCTACCGCCCGGACGGCGGCGGCAGCGGCCGGGTCACGCCAGATGTCCACCCAGTGCGCCCGCCGGGCGAGCCGGCCGAGGGAGAACCGGAGCCGGAGGCAGTAGTGACAGCCGGGACGCCAGTACACGATGGGCCGGCCGTCGACCGCGCTGGCCCGCTGCGCCTCGGCGGCGCCCAACGAGCGGGGGAAGGCCCACGGTGACAGCAGCAGCGCCAACGCCAGGAGGACCAACAACTCGACGCCGCCGACGACGGGCAGACCATCGGCCACTTGGGTCACCGCCACCACCACGCCGAACGCCGCCATCAGGATCGCCAGAGCCCACCGTCGCAGCACGCCGATGACCCTACCTCCAGGTACGTGATGGTCGCCGTTCCGGCCAGGTGGGCGGCCACAACACCTTGACAGGTATCGATGTTAACGCCAACATGAACTCCGCCACCTGATCGCAACGCCACAGTCACATTCCCAGCCCTTCGCGCCTCTCCCCCGGTCCTGCCCGACGTCGCCGCGCGGCGACGACCGGATCGGCTACGGGATCGCCGCAGTCGTACCGGTGCTGGTCAATGACCGTTCCCAAGCTCGCGGAGGACAGATGCCGCTGCCATTCCCTCGAACCGACCCGAACAGCCGTCGGGCCGTCCACCGGGGGCCCGCCGGCCACGGCATCCCTCGGCGTCTGCGGTCGATGCTGGCCGCGGTGCTGGCGGTCTTGGCCGTGTCGGCCGGCCTGACCGTGGCCGCGCCGGCACAGGCCGCACCCGCCGTCACCTACACGAACCCGTTGGTCAACCAGCGGGCCGACCCGCACATCTTCCGGCACACCGACGGCTACTACTACCTGACCGCGACGGTGCCGCAGTACGACCGCATCGTCCTGCGCCGGGCGACCACCCTGCAAGGGTTGGCGACGGCGGCGGAGACGACGATCTGGAGCCGCCACACCAGCGGAGAGATGGGCGCCCACATCTGGGCGCCGGAGATTCACTTCATAAACAACCGGTGGTACGTCTACTTCGCCGCGGGCCGCACCGACGACGTGTGGCGGATCCGGATGTACGTGTTGGAGAACGCCAACGCGAATCCGCTGGCCGGTTCGTGGACCGAACGCGGCCGGATCACCACACCCTGGGACACCTTCAGCCTGGACGCCTCGACCTTCGTCGCAAACGGGGTGCGCTATCTGACCTGGGCACAGCAGGAGCCGTCGATCGGAAACAACTCCAACGTCTACCTCGCCCGGATGGGTGCCAATCCGTGGCAGATCACCGGTACCGTGACCCGACTCGTCGTGCCGACGTACGACTGGGAGACCCGCGGCTACCGGGTTGCCGAGGGACCGGCGGTGATCCAACGAAACGGCCGAATCTTCCTGACCTACTCGGCCAGCGCCACGGACGCCAACTACTGCCTCGGGATGCTGAGCGCCTCCGCCAGCGCGAACCTGCTCGACGCCGCCTCCTGGAGCAAGAGCCCCAACCCGGTGTTCGCCAGCAACGCGGCCACCGGCCAGTACGGCCCCGGCCACAACTCGTTCTCCGTCTCCGAGGACGGGCAGAGCGACATCCTCGTCTACCACGACCGGAACTACCGCGACATCACCGGCGATCCGCTCAACGACCCGAACCGACGCACCCGGCTACAGAAGGTGTACTGGAACGCCGACGGCACCCCGAACTTCGGCATCCCGGTCCCCGACGGTGCCACACCGGTGCGGCTGCGGTCACATGACCAGGCCAGCAGCTACATCCGGCACTACGACTACCGAGCCCGGATCGAGCCGAACGTCACCAACCTGGCCGACACCCAGTTCCGCATCGTCACCGGCCTCGCCGGCGGCGGTTCGGTGTCGCTGGAATCGACCAATTTCCCCGGTTACTACCTACGCCACCGGGGCTACGCCCTGTACGTGGAGAAGAACGACGGCTCGGCGCTGTTCGGCGGCGACGCGAGCTTCCGTCGCCAGGCCGGCCTCGCCGACAGCGCCGGGATCTCCCTCGAGTCGCAGAACTTCCCGGGCCGCCACGTGCGCCACCGCGACGGACTGCTCTACATCGAGGCGGTCAGTTCGAGCGCCGAACGCGCCTCGGCCACCTTCCACCTGGACTAGGCGCCCGCTGTCGTCGACACCCGTCCAGGTACGCCCGGAGCCCATTCCAGCCAGGAGGAGCGATGCCATTCATCAGCACGAGAAGACCGTCCGGCGGTCTGTCGATCCGTCGCGGCCGGCGTACGGGCCTGGTGCTCGCCATGATCACCACGCTGGTCGCCGCGGCCGGTGCCGCTCTGGTCGGCGCACCGCCGGCTGCGGCGGCGAGTATCGACACCAACGCCTACTACGTCCTGGTCAACCGGAACAGCGGCAAGGTCCTCGACGTCCGGGACACCTCGACGGCAGACGGCGCGGTGATCCAGCAGTGGTCCCGTAACGACGGCGCGTGGCAACAGTTCCAGTTCGTCTCCTCCGGCAGCGGCTACTACCGCCTCAAGGCCCGACACAGCGGCAAGGTCGTCGACCTCTGGGAGTGGAACACCGCCGACGGCGCCGAGTACCGCCAGTGGCCCGATGCCAACGGCACCAACCAGCAGTTCCAGGTCCTCGACTCCGACAGTGGTAACGTCCGACTGATCAACCGCCACTCGGCCAAGGCACTCGAGGTCTGGGAGCGGTCCACCGCCGACGGCGGCCGGATCAGTCAGTACGCCGACCTCAACGGCCCGAACCAGCAGTGGCAGCTGGTCGCGGTAGGTGGCGGCACGCCACCGACCACCGGCTGTGGCAGCGGGTCGACCAACGCCGAGGCCGTACTGAGCGGGAGCACCTGGACGGCCCGCAATGGCTCGTCGACTGTCTACTCGGGCGCGGACATGCTGTCGGCGATGCAGGCGGCGGTCAACTCGCTGTCGGCGGGTCGTACGTCGAAGCAGCGGGTGGTGGTTCGCGGTTCCGGCTCGATGAGCGCGGGCTCGCGGTTGTCGCTGCCGTCGTACACGACCCTGGCCGTGTGCGGCACGATCAACGTGACCGGGTCGGGCTCGGGAGACCAGGCGCCGGTCTACTCGCGGGGAACCACTGACGTCGAGGTGCAGAACCTCACGCTGACCGGTTCGCCGCTGTACGGGATCTTCATGCGCAACGTGAACAACCTGACTCTCGGGCAGATCGACATGCGGCTTTCCGCCGGTCTGGGCGTACGCATCGACAACCACGGTGGAGATCGGGCGGTGAAGGTCCGCAACGTCCGCATCGACAACGTGTACGTGTCGGGGACCGGCACTCACGGGGTGGAGACGTACGGCGTGGACGGTCTGACGATCGGCACTGTCACGGCCCGGAACACACGGGACTCCGGCCTGCTCCTCAACGACACGATCAACGCCACGGTGGGCACCGTCGACGCGCAGGGCGCCGGGGCCGGAACCGGGTACGCGGCGTTCCGGATGGCCAACCGCAACGGCCGGGTGGGCAACTCGTACCCGACAAACATCCGGGTCGGAACCGTGCTCGCGTCCGGCGGTGGCCGGGGGATCTTCTGCGTGTCCGAGTCCGGCGGCGCGGTCATCGACCGGGTGACGATCTCGAACACGGGGAACAACTCGATCCTGGTGGAGAACTGCTACAACGTCGTCATCGCCGGGGTGTCCGGGACGGTGACGGGCGGCGGCGAGGTGCGGATCGCGGCCCGGAGCGAGTTCCCGATCTCCTCTGGCATCCGGTTCCAGAATCTGACAGTCAGCGGAACCAACATCACCCAGAGCCCCTGCGGTGGGGCGAACAACACGATCAGCAACGTCACCCGGGTGAATTCGACCCTTACATGGTGCTGAGAGGCACTCGGCAGAGCGACTCACGAAAGTTGCGAACGAGGGCTATCGTCGCCAGATGCCGAGCTCCCGCATCGCCGTGACCGCCCTGGTCGCACTCACGGTCGTCGACGTCACCCACACCCTCGTCGCTCTTGGGGCATACGAGCGCCGCGTCGGCGGGGTGACCCATGACGGGTCCGGCATAGTGGAGATCCTCGACAGCATCGTGTCGCTTCGTGAGTTGTCCACAGCGACATTCTGTCTGCTGATCCTCACGCTGCTCACCGCCTCGGCCAGCGTCGCCAACTGGTTCATCCGGACCGGGCGCGCGCGACCAGCGGGCGCACCGACCGCGCCAAGGACGAGGTGGTGGGTTAGCGCGCTCATCGCCGTGCCCCTCAACCTGATCGCAGCCGAGCGGTACCTTTCGGCCACCGCGAACGGCGGCGAATACATGCACGCCGTCCTGGCGGAGACCACCCTGCTACTGGTCGCCGCGGCTGCGGCGCTGGTGGCCACCACGACCGCCGGTATCCAGTTCATCCGGCGTCAGGTCGGGGTTTCGCCGGCTGGCGCTTGCGGGTAGCGATGGCCCATGAACCGCAATCTCGTCAAGGCTCTACAGGTCGCGTGGGAGCTGCCGGAGTTCCGTGCCGGGGTGCGACACGTCGTCGATCTCGAGGAGATCGCGGGGCTGCTGGCGACGCTGTCCGTTCCGGACCATGACCACGAGGTGGAGCGCAGCCTGCTGAGCCTGCTGCGGTCCGCCTTGGACACCGTCGAGATTCGGGAAGCGGTGTTGCTGCTTCTGGAGCGGGACGAGGTGCGCAGGCCGCTCGTCGCGGCGGCGGTGGAGCCGTTGGCGGACCGGCCGGGTCAGGCTGCCGCCATCGCGTCGGCGGCCGAGGATCCTGTGGTGCGGCGTGAGGTACGGGCGGTGTTGGCCAGCGCCAAGGTGCGCGAGCTGATCTGGCAGGCGATCGAGAACCAGCTGAGCGACAACCGCTTCGGCCTGATCCGCCGGGCTGCGGTGCTGTTCGTGTGGCACCCGCGCGTCCGGCGTCTCGCGTGGGCGGTGCGCCGGCACGGCGTGTTGCGGGAACTACGCCGCAAGTAATGATCCACGCCTACCGATGCCAGAGGCGTAACAAGTCTGTTAGCGTTAACAGTTATGACGATCAATCAGAGCCGGATCGATCGTCACGAGCACGGTCAACCCCGTGACAGCGCAGCAGACCGGTGCCGACCGGGCCGACGGGACCGAGCGGGCGCGTACCACCACCACCCAGGAGGACAAGACATGACGCACGATCAGAATGAGCAGGTGAGCGGCGAACGGAAACTGCTGACCCGGCGCACCGTCCTGACGACGATGGGGGCCGTACCGGTCGCAGCGGTCGCGACGGTCGTGGGGGCCACCGAAGCCGTTGCCGCGCCGGCCAGCATCAACCCGTCGGCAACCCGGCAGACGATCCGCGGCTTCGGCGCCATGGCCCACGCGGCCTGGATCGGCGACCTGACGGCCGCCCAGCGGGACACGGCGTTCGGCACCGGCGAGGGTCGGCTGGGGTTCTCCCTGCTGAGGATCCCCGTCAACGAGACCCAGGCGGACTGGAGCCGCGATCTGGCGACCGCGCAGCGCGCTGTCGCACTCGGAGCCACAGTCTTCGCATCGCCGTGGAACCCGCCAGCCAGCATGATCGAGACCTTCACTCGCGGCAACCAGACCAACGCGAGACGGCTCCGATACAGCTCGTACGGCGCCTACGCCACGCACCTGAACGACTTCACCACCCACATGCGCAACAACGGCGTCAACCTGTACGGCATATCAGTGCAGAACGAGCCGGACTACGCGGCCGAATGGACGTGGTGGACGTCCTCGGAGATGCTCCGGTTCCTGCGGGAGAACGCCGGCTCGATCAGCACCAGGGTCATCGCTCCGGAGTCCTTCCAGTACGTGAAGTCCGTGTCGGACCCGATCCTCAACGACTCCGCGGCGCTCGCCAACGTGGACATCATCGGTGCGCACCTCTACGGCACGTCGTACGCGAACTTCCCCTACCCCCTCTTCAAGCAGAAGGGCGCGGGCAAGGAACTCTGGATGACAGAGGTCTACTACCCCAACAGCAACACCAATTCGGGTGACGCCTGGCCCGAGGCGCTCGACGTGGGGGAACACGTCCACCGCGCCATGGTGGACGCCGAGTTCCAGGCGTACGTCTGGTGGTATCTCCGGCGCAGCTACGGCCCCATGCGGGAGGACGGCCAGATCAGCAAGCGCGGCGCCATGATGGCGCACTTCGCCAGGTTCGTCCGCCCCGGGTACGTACGGATCGACGCGACGGCGAACCCCGCCTCGAACGTCTACGTCTCGGCGTACCGGGGCGGCGACACAGTCGTCATCGTCGCCATCAACAAGAACACCTCGTCGGTGAGCCAACAGTTCACACTGTCCAACGCCACCGCCTCCGGCAGTGTCTCGAACTGGCTGACCGACGGCAGCAGGACCGTCGCGCCCCAGGGCGCGCTCAGCATGTCGAACGGCTCGCTCACCGTCACGCTTCCCGCCCGAAGCGTGATGACCTTCGTGACCAGCGTGAGCGCCACCAGCCCCGGGGACACCTACAAGCTGGTCAACGTCGACACCGGCCTGGTTCTCGGCGTACAGAACATGTCCACCGCCGATGGCGGTCTGGCCGTGGTCTGGGGTGACAGCGGCACCGCCGACCACAACTGGGTAAGGGTCACCGACGGCAACGCGTTCCGGTTCCGCAACGTCAACAGCGGCAAGGTCCTCGGCGTCGAGAACATGTCGACCGCCGACAACGCCCGCGTCATGCAGTGGAGCGACAACGGCACCGCCGACCATCGCTGGACCCTGTTGGCCAACAGCGACGGGTCCTACCGGATCCGCAACGTCAACAGCGGCAAGGTGCTCGCCATCCTCAACGGGTCCAGCACCTGGGGCACCCAGGCCGTCCAGTACGCCGACAACGGCAGCACCAGGAACAACTGGCGCCTGACCCCTGTCAGCTGAACGTCCCCGGCTCCGGGTCGACCTCGCAGGGCCGACCCGGAGCCGAACTTCCGCCTCGCCGGCCAGCAGATCACCGACGGCGGCGGGCCATCCACTGCCAGATATGGGTGCCGTTGAGGCTCGGGTCGTTGCGGGCCACGTAGATCCAGGACCAGTGACCGGGGAACTGGTAGCCGTTCCAGACGACGCGGTCGTACAGGCTGATCAGTGATCCCGGGATGAGGTCGTGGGCGTGGACCGTGTTCGTCTCCGGTGGCACTGTGTCGTCGTCGCGCGAGGTGACCAGCCAGGTCGGGGTCCGAATGCTCGCCAACTCCGCGTCGGTGATCAGCGGCGGGCCCTCCCCGCTGAGCGGCTCGACGACACCGCAGATCGGCACCGAGGCGGCGAACAGGTCGGGGTACGTCGAGGTCATCTCCAGGGACATGTAGCCGCCGTTGCTGCAACCGACCACGTAGATCCGGTCCGGGTCGACACGCTTGCGGCGGACGAGGTCCGCAACGATCTCGCGGATCAGCGGGGCGAACCGGGGGCCGTCCTCCATCCAGTAGGAGGTGCTCTGCGGGGCGACGACGTACGCGCCGGAGAAGATCCGCTGGGCCTGCGGGGTGGCGAAGCCGAGCGCTCCCCGGTTGGCACGCAACGTGGTCTCGTTGTCGTAGTAGTCGTCAGGCAGCGAGGCGCCCTCGCCGCCACCGTGCAACCAGACGATCAGCGGTCGCCGGCCGTGCCGGGGCGAGTGGTCGGGCGAGTACAGCCGGTACTTCATACCCGACCCCGAGACGTGGTAGCTGAAGGCGTCCACCTCCGGGTTCGACAGCCCTGCCTGCACGAAGCGGCTGATGATCACCGGCGAGCCGCGACGCCGGACCACCGGGGTGTTCTGGGTGATGGTGTAGACGAGGTCCAGCCGGACGTTGCGGCCCCTGCTCAGGATGTAGCCGAGGGTCCCACCGCCGGGTTGACCCTCGGCGTGGCTCAACTCCAGCACGATGTTGCCGTGCCGGTCGAGTCGGGCGGCGGTCACCGTGCGGTCCAGGTCGTACTCGCTGAAGATCTGATCGCCGGGAGCGATCGGGATCGGACTGGTGGCCTTGGCGTGGACGCTGAACGTGGCGGGGGTCAGCCCCGCCGGGTCGATCGACCCGAGCCGGCGGGTGTCGAGGGTGACCGAGGTGACCTGCTCACCGCCGTCGAGCGTTCTCGCGTCGAGAGTGAAGCTCACGCTGGTGGAATGGCGCCCATCGGCGTGGGCGGCGGCGCCGGGCAGGGCCAGGCCGATGGCGGCACCGGCCCCACCGGTCAGGACGGTGCGGCGAGTGACAGACGTGGACATGCGGGCCCCCGGTACCTTGCGATGTAGAAGCTCATCGATGGCACCTCAACGTAACGCCACGGAGATCCGCTGGCAACCGGTGCCGGCACGAGTGATCAGGGCGCCCCGCGCCCTCGGAGCTACGCGGAAGACGCCCTGACCAGTCACGGGAGGAAGGCCGCCCGCACAGTCAGCTCAGGCGCTGGAACACGGAGAACGGGTAGACCCAGGCGGGGTTGAAGATGAGGCCCAGCCGGTGCAGATACCGCTGGCAGGCGCTCGGCTGCGCCGGATCGGGGCAGAACGTCACCCACAGCTCGGAGTAGCCGTCCTTCTCGGTCGGGCTGTAGCTGACGACCTGGTCCCGCACGACGAACTGCATCGAGGTCAGTCGGGGGTCCTGCACGTCGTTGGGGAAGGAGAGGGACGTGTCCAGGCCGTACAGCACGATCTCGTTGGAGAACAGGCAGACGCTCGCCTGGAAGTACAGCTCGTAGATGGTGGTGTAGGCGGCAGTCTCGTAGACCTCCTCGGAGACCTCCTCGCGGTAGCACGGGGTGCCCGGCGGGAACGCGGGCGGCGTGGGCACCGGAATCGCGTTGGTCGTGATGTCACCGGCGGTGCGGGCCGAGCCGCTCGACGGCGTCGCGCGCAGGCCGCCGTCGGAACAGGTGCTGACGGCGTGCATCCTGAGCGACCCACCACCCACGCGGAGGCGATGGCGTGGTTGACCGCGGAACACCCGGTCCTGCTCGCCGCGCTCCGGCAGGCCGCCAGCGCCGGGTTCGACGCGCACACCTGGCGGCTGGGGCGGGCCCTCGACACGTTCCTCGACCGACAGGGGCACTGGCACGACCGCGTCGAGACCTGCCGGGCGGCCCTGCTCGCCGCCCAGCGCCTCGATGACCCGGTCGCACAGGCGGTCGCGCATCGCTTCCTCGCCGGCGGCCACACCGTGGTCAGCCAATACGCCGACGCGCTGGACCACCTCGAACAGGCCCTCGACCTGTACGTCCGCGCCGGAGACACCGAGGGCGAGGCGCGTACGCACCACAACCTCGCCTCGTTGTGAGACCGGCAGGGCGAGCCCCGGAAGGCCCTCGAGCACTCGAAGCGGACCCTTGTGCTGGCCGAGGCCGCCGGCCACCGCAGGGCCCAGGCCGACGCACTCAACGCGGTCGGCTGGTGCCTTGCCCAGCTCGGCGAGCACCTGGGGGCGTTGGCGTACTGCGAGCGGGCACTCGAACTCCTGCAGCAGCTCGACGACCGCGCCGGCGAGGCCGCCACCTGGGACAGCCTCGGCTTCGCACACCATCACCTCGGCCGGTACGGCCGGGCCGTGCAGTGCTACGAGCGCACGCTCGAGCTGACGCGCGACCTCGGGGACCTCTGGGGCGAGGCGGACACTCTCAGCCGGCTCGGTGACACCCGCCACGCCCTCGCGACCCCGTTTCCGGCCGGGCCGACTGGCAGCGGGCACTGGACATCTTCACGGCCCTCGACCATCCGGACGCCGCCGCCGTCCGCGCCAAGCTCCAGCTCACGTAATCGAGCCCATCGCCCAGAGACCGGCCACCCGGGTCGTACTTTGGGACGATCTGGAGTCGCACCACCGTTCGTACGATGAATCCATGCATCCTCGCCTGCACGCGGTGTCGACCGAGCCGCGTGTCTCCCCCACTCCGGCGCGGACGTGGCGCGACTGGGCGATGATCGCCGCTCTCGCGCCGGCGATCGTGGTGGAAGGAATCTTCCGACCCGATCTGCCCTGGCGGGTGGGCTGCGTCGTGGTCGCGCTCGCGCTGCTGCCCACGCTGCTGTGGCGGCGTACCGCACCGCTCGCGATGGTGGTGATCGCCTTCGGCTGCACGACGGTCGCCCCGTTCGTGCTACCCGGCGATCCCTGCCAGCTGTTCACTGCGAGCTTCCTGGTCCTCCTGGTCTACGCGCTGTTCCGCTGGGGCTCCGGCCGGGAAGCCGTGCTCGGTTCGTTCTTCGTGGTGGCCAAGGTGACAGCCGCCGGGCTGGTCGGCTCGGTCGACGGCGGTGAACTGGTCGCCGGCTTCGCGGTGATGTTCGCCGCCGCCACGCTGGGTGTCGCCATCCGCTTCCGCGCCGCCACCCGGCTGCGCGAGCTCGATCGGGTGAAGCTGTTGGAGCGTGAACGGCTCGCCCGCGACCTGCACGACACGGTTGCCCACCACGTGTCGGCGATGGCGATCCGCGCTCAGGCCGGCATCGCCGCGTCGACGACCGAGCCGGATGCCGCCGTCGAGGCGCTGCGCACCATCGAGGCCGAGGCGTCCCGCGCGCTTGCCGAGATGCGCGCGATGGTCCGCGTCCTGCGCCGCAACGAGCCCGCCGATCTGGCGCCCAACCCGCAGGTAGCCGACATCGGGCGGCTCGCCGGCCAGTTTCGCACCGGTCCGGCCGTCGACGTGGAGCTGCGCGGCGACCTCGACGACCTTCCGCCCACTGTCGGCTCCGCGCTCTACCGCCTGGCCCAGGAGTCGGTCACCAATGCCCGTCGCCACGCGCGCCACGCCACCCGGATCGAGGTCAGCGTCGCGGCCGATGACACGTCAGTGCGTTTGCGGGTCAGCGACGATGGTGAGGCCGGCGCCGCCCGTCCGACCGGCTCGCCCGGTTTCGGCCTGGTGGGCATGATGGAGCGCGCCGACCTGCTCGGAGGCACCTGCGAGGCCGGCCCCGATCCCGACAGTGGATGGACCGTCACGGCCGTGCTTCCGCGCGAGGGGGTCGGCGCGTGACGGTTCGCGTGCTCGTGGCGGACGACCAGGAGATCGTCCGTACCGGCCTCACGATCATCCTGAACACGCAGCCCGGCATCGAGGTCGTCGGTGGGGCGGGCGACGGCCGCCAGGCGGTCGAGCTCGCCCGGCGGCTCCGCCCCGACGTGTGTCTGTTCGACATCCGGATGCCGGGCTTGGACGGCATCGAGGCCACCCGGGCGCTCGCCGGGCCAACGGTCCCGGAGCCGCTCGCGGTGGTCGTCATCACGACCTTCGACCTCGACGAGTACGTGTACGCGGCGCTGCGGGCCGGCGCCCGCGGCTTCCTGCTCAAGGAGGCCGGCCCTGACCTGCTCAGCCAGGCCGTGCACGCCGCCGCCAACGGGGACGCGCTGATCGCGCCGAGCGTCACCACGCGGCTGCTGAAGGCGTTCGCCGACGCGGATCCGGCCGCACCGCGCGCGCAGCCCATCGAGGCACTCACCGACCGGGAGGAGCAGGTCCTGGTCGCCGTCGCGCGGGGACGCACCAACCAGGAGATCGCCGACGAGCTCTACATCACGTTGAGCACTGTCAAGTCGCACGTCACCAGCCTGATGACCAAGCTGGGGGTGCGTAACCGGGTCGAGGTGGCGATGTGGGCGTACGAGACCAACCGCCGTCGACGGCACTGGTGACCGGCGGAAGTACGACGACCGTCTCCGACAATGGGCCAACCCGATCGCGGCCCTTGTGCCGATGAGCGGGGGCGGGTGCGGCGTCCACCATCGGTGGCATGACGATGCGCGAGTGGCGGCTACCGGCCGCGTTGATCCTGCTGGGCCTGATACCGATGCTCGCCGGCGCCGGACGCCTCACCGAGCTGGGCAGCGGACCGGAGGTCACCGCGGCCAACGCGCGCTTCGTCGCCGATCCGCTGCCGGTGGTGCTGCACATCGTCGGCGCGGTGGTCTACACGATCCTCGGCGCGTTCCAGTTCGTGCCCCGTCTGCGCCGTCATTCTTGGCACCGCCGTGCCGGCCGCGCGCTCGTCCCCTGCGGGCTGACGGTCGCCTTCGCCGGCCTGTGGATGGCCGTCGCGTACGACCTACCGGCCCATGACAACGACGTGCTCGCCGGCATGCGACTCGTCTTCGGCTCGGCCATGGCCGGCGCGATCCTGCTCGGTCTCGCCGCCGTGCTCCGCCGGGACATCGCCCAACACCGCAGATGGATGGCGCGCGGCTACGCGATCGGCCTCGGCGCCGGCACCCAGGCGTTCACCCACGCGCCGTACCTCATCGCGACCGGTGAACAGCCCAACGGGAACCTCCGGGCCGGCCTGGTGGTCGCCGGCTGGTTGATCAACCTTGCGGTGGCCGAGTGGTACCTGCGACGTCCGGCTCCGGTCGTCACCGCGGCGGCCCTGCGCCGAGCTGAGCCCGAGCGGCAGAAAGGCTGAGGGGCTGCGGTCCCCCTGTCGCACCTGACGGTGTGGCTGCCGTGCCGGCGGTACGGCAGCCACACCCTGGCGTCACCTGTTCTGCTTCTCCTGGCACGGCACGCAGAAGCGAGCGTGCGGGAGAATTTCGAGCCGCTCGGCCGGGATGCTCTGGCCGCACCTGTGGCAGGCACCGTAGGTGCCGTCGCTGATCCGGTTCAGCGCACCGGTGATCTGCTCGATGTTCTGACGGGTGGCCAGCAGTAGCGCGGCCTGGTTGTGGGCCTCGCCGGGGTCGCCGGTGTCCGCGTTGAGCTCGGTCAGTTCCCGCAGCCGAGCCGTCTGGGTGGCGAAGTCGTCCGCCAGGGACGCTCGCAGGTCAGCCAGCCAACTCTGGTCGAGAGTAGGACGATGATCGACGCTCATGATCTGCCTTTCAAGGGGAATGGTCGGGAAAAACAAAAAGGGCCGAAGCTTGGATAGCTTCGCCCTGGCGGTCGTTCTGGATATGCAACGACTCCGCAGGTGGGCCTCGGCCGGGTCGCGTCGGGCTCAACATTGTGTGCGTGGGCACGGTGTGCGTGGGCACGGTGTGCGGCGCGCGGACAACCGGCACCCGCATGTCGGCCTTGGGACGGGTCGCCGTCGGCACGCGCACAGCACCGCCCGCCGC
>NZ_JBEZGJ010000097.1:0-27303 GCF_040649965.1 Micromonospora sp. NPDC048843 | reverse complement strand
ACCGACCGCACCTCGTGGCATCCGCCGGTCAGCAGCACCACCAGCAGGTCCAGCACGAACCCGGGGTTGCTCTGATCGGGCCACGAGGTCAGAGAACCATGCTGACCCCGTTGGCCTTGCACGCGGCGCTGACATCCTTGCCGGCCTTCTCGAAGGCCGGGTTGTCGGCGGCGGTCGCCGGGTCCGCCGCGGCCGCAGCCTTGGCCGCCTCGGCGGCGAACGTCCGCAGGGCGTCGGCCAACTTGCCGTCGCCGGTCGAGGCGACAGTTGTCACCTTCTGCTCCAGCCCAGTCAGGATCTTCTTGAAGTCGGCCGCCGACGCGTCGCCAGTCGTGGCGACCTTCACCATCTCGGTCCTCATCTCGTCGCTGGCCTTCTTCACCGCCTCGCAGAGCTGCTTGTCGGTCGCCGCGCCCGCCGCGGGAGACGAGGTCGGCGTGGCGGCAGCGGACGTGGCCACAGCGGACGGGGCCGCGGAGGTGGGAGCGGGCGTGGTGGATCCGGCGGTCGTCGCCTTATCGGTGTCGCCACACGCGGCGAGGGCCGTCGAGACGGCAAGGATCAACATGGCGGAAGCAAGACGGGAAGATTTCACGGACGCGGACGATAGTCGAAGCCCAGGCGATGATCAATCGGCTCGGCGTCCCGTCCATCCTCGGCGGCTCCACAGTGTTCGATCATGGCGCAGTCGCGGAACGAAGCGCGAGGATGGAGGTCGCCGTCAGTGCGACGGCGCGGTCCTCGTCGTGCGACAGGTCCGTGAGGGCGCTTACGGCCGTGCTCCCCGGAATGTCCGCCAACGCCTCGGTCAGCCGTCGCCGTGCGGACGGTGCGACGCCGCCCTGCCGGAGGCAGGCAACGAGCCGGGTCGCAATCTCGTCTGCCAGCGCGGGATCGGCCGCCAGCAGGCTCAGCGCGTCGGCAGCGTCGACATCCTTGCTCTCCTCGATGACCATGTCGATCAGCGTGGGAAGCGCGTCCGCCACTCCGCGCGCCCCGAGCGCCAGAGCCGCGTACCCGCGGACCACGATGTCGGGGTGCGTGAGGGCGTCCCGCAGCACGTCGGTCGCAGCGGCGTGCGGGATCTCGGCGACGGACTGAACGGCGCGCCTGCGTACCTCGGCCTCCGGGGAGCCGAGGCCCTCGGCCAGCAACGCCAACCCGCCGTCGCCGGACTGCGCCAGCGCCCAGCGCAGGGCTCCGGCGACGTTCGGGTCCGACTCACTCAGCACCGCCTCGACAAGTGCCTCCACCGGCACCGGCCCCTCACCGACCGAGGACAGGGCGGCGCGTTGACGGGTGCCCGCGCTTTCCGAGCCCAGTGCCCGCAGGAGTGTGACGACCTGCAGGACGTCCTCCCAGTCGGACGGGTCCGTGGCACCGATCCGACGGAGTCGGGTGAGCAGCTCCATCTCATCCGCGATGCGGAGTCGTGTCCGCCGGATGAGGTCATTGACGAGTTCGGCGGGGGTGAAGCCGGGATCGTCGAGCGCACGGCGGACGTCTCGTAGCGACAGGCCCAACGACCGCAGGCTCTCGACGTGGAAGATCAGCCGGATGTCCTCGCTGGTGTACTCGCGATAGCCGGAACCGGTACGACCAGTAGGCCGGATCAGCCCGAGCGCGTCGTAATGCCTGAGCATGCGCGCGCTGACCCCGGACCGTCGCGCCACCTCACCGATCAACACCTGGCGTCATCCCTTCTCGTGCGTCGGGCCGAGGGCGACGACACGCTTCGCCGCCTCGATCGCGAACTCGAACCCGGCATCCGGGTCCTGCATCAGACGTTGTGTGGCGACCGCGTGGGCGCGTACGCGCGGGTCGAGATCCCCCATCGCGGCGCGCAGGATCGGCATGACCACCTCGCCGAGCGCGATCAGCGCCCGGCTGAGGCTCAACTGCATCTCACGCCCGCCCCGCCCGAGCTGCGTCGACAACACCGTGGCCAACTCGGGCTCCCCGCCAGAGGGTACGAGCGCGACTGCCGCGCGCCAGGCACTGCGCGCCACCTCGTCGTCGGTGTCGGTCAGCAGCGTCCGGGTGATCGCCGGCCAGGCTCGCCGATCCCCGATCTTGGACAGCGTGTGCAATGCCTGACTTCGGGCCTGCGCGCGCTCCGAGCGGAGCTCATCGGTGAGCTTGGCAACGGTCAGTGCCGGTGGGTGGCGCAGGAGTGCCCAGGTGAGCATCTCGCGTACGGAGAACTCGGGCTCGACCGCGCAGCGCTCGATGAGCGTGTCGATGAGCTGCGGGTCAGGAGCCGTGCCGACCGCCAGCGCCGCGCGCAGCCGTACCGACGGGTCGCTGTTTCCCAGCCCATGCAGAGCCCTCATCGCGTTCGTGTCCTGTTGCGGCGTGGTCATCGGAATCACCCCTTTCCGCCCCAGTGAAGACCTTGTCACTGTGTCAAGGTCAACCCGTTCTCGCTGCTACTCGGGGCGCGGTCACCCGCACGTCGCTCAGGATCGTCGCCCGCTCATCGCGGTCGGTGGCGCCGGGTCTCTGTGAGCTTCATCTAATGACCATCCGGCAGCACCCACCTATATGGACAGCGGGCTGGTAGGAAGAGGCGAGTTGCCTCACCTCAGGGAGATGATCGTGGCACGTCCCCACCTGTCCCGCCGTTCGCTGCTGACCGCCGGTGGCGCCGCCGCCGTGGCGCTCGGCGCGGCCACACCCAGCCCGTCCGCCGCCTCCGCCGCGCCAGCCGACAACCCGGTCGAGACGCCGACGGAGGCGCTGCGTCGGCTACAGGCCGGCAACCGGCGGTTCACCTCCGGCCACGGCCGGCACCCGCACCAGGGCCTGACCGACCTGCACCGGCTCGCCGCCGGCCAGCACCCGTTCGCCATCACCGTCGGCTGCGCGGACTCCCGGGTGGCCCCCGAGGTGCTCTTCGACCAGGGGTTGGGTGACCTTTTCGACAACCGGGTGGCCGGCAACATCGTCGACGACCTGCTGCTCGGCAGCGTCGAGTTCGCCGTGGAGGAGTTCGGCAGCCTGCTGATCGTCGTCCTCGGCCACGAACGCTGTGGCGCGATCACCGCCACCATCGACGCCATCCACACCGGCGGTACGGCCCCCGGGCACATCGGCACCATCGTGGACGCCCTGCGTCCGGTCGTCGAGCCGGTGCTGGACCAGCCCGGCGACCCGGTGGAGAACGGGGTGCGCGCCAACATCGCCGCCCAGGTGCGGGCGCTCAGCGCACGCAGCACCATCATCGCCGAGAAGGTGCACGAGGGCGCGCTGCGGGTGGTGGGCGCCCGCTACGACCTGGACAACGGGCGGGTCTCCCTGGTGGCCTGACCGGGATCTCCCCCGGCCACCCCTTCGTCTGGTGGCCGGGGGCGACCGGGTTGGTACAGAGGCTCACGAGCTGTCGGGAGGTTGGAATCGCGTCGGCGACGCTCACCGACCAGCGACACCGAGTATGGACCCCTTATGAAATTGCTCGTGCGTGCTCGGACCAAACTGCAACGTTGAAGAAGCCTTTTACGCCACCGTTCAAACAACATTCTTCTGACCGTTCAGGGCGGCCCTGCGGACGCATTGGCGCCAGACGAGACAGGCGACGCGAGTCGACGTACGATGTCCCTGTGGGACTGGCTGGAGCGTCAATCGTGCTGGCAGTGGCCGCCGTGGTGGCGGTGTCCATGGCCCTGGCCGGGGCTGTGACTCGGCACCGGAGCCGACGGCGCTGAGACGCCCCTACGCAGTGGCGAGAGGCCGACGCCCGTTGAGTCCAGCACCATTTCGTGCACTGAAGTTCCGCGTAGGTCGCGCTAGCATCTGACGATGACCATCGTGCTCATTGTCGGACTGTTCTCCGTGGTGGCCGGCGCGCTGTTGGCATGGCGACCCATTGGAATGGCCCACCTGGTAGGCCACTTCGGCCTGGTCAAATACGATCCAGCCAGGACTTCAGAATATCGGCTCATCGGAGTCGTGATGGCCGTAATCGGACTGGCGCTGACCGGGGTGGCCCTACTCCTCTGAGGTGACGACCGCGCCCAGCCGTTGGCAACCCATTCCCGGCCGCACCGACGGCGGCGCTGGCCGGTCAGCGGATGGGGCCCGACAAGCGTCACCTGTCACGTCGCGGTGCACGGGTACGGCGGTAGTAGGACCATCCGGCCAGCGGCAACGCGACCGCCCAGGCCAGCAGGAGCGGGAGACCAATGAGGACGCCGGCCGGGGTGAAGATGTCCTCTGCGCTGGATTCCGGCAGGTCCGCGGCGAACTGCCAGGGCAGGGTCGCCGAGTAGCCGATCATCAGGGCGGATCCCAGCACCGTTGGCGTCAGCGGCAACCACTGCGGCACCCGACGTCCGCGCAGCCACGGCACCCACCGGGGGAAGACCACGCCCCAGTCCTGAATGAGCCCCAGCGCCAGTACGCCGCCGAGCCCGGCGAGCACGCACAGGAGGCCCAGGTAGAACGCGCCGGCCGGCAGCCCCAGGAAACCGTCGACGGGGTGGTCCCCCACCCCGGGCCCCCGACCGTGGTACCACTCGCGGAACGGACCGGGGTTGGCGAACAGCGGGATGCCGAGGATCCAGGGCACGTGCAGCGGGATGAACCCCAGTACGGGGGCGATCCAGGCCACGTGTCCGGCTCGGCGGGCCCAGGGCGGCGGCGGGGCGGGCATGGCGTTCGTGTGTGGTGTTCGAGTCACGGCGTCGTCTCCATCAGCGGCGGGCGTTGGCACCTCTGAGATCACCGTCGCCGAACGGCGCGGCGAGCGGATCGCCGCACGGAGGGAAATCGCCTCCCCCACCGCAGGGATGGTGTCTTTTCGTCACGACAGTCCGTGTGACGGAAACACTTCACGGCAGCGGGCCACGCTGCCGAGGCTGGACACCATGAATGTGACACGGCTCGACCGACCAGGCGACGGCCACCCACAGCCCTCGCCCGGGGACACCCTCGCCCGCATCACCGTCGTGGACGCGCTGCGTGGAAGCGCGCTGCTGTTGATCCTGCTGGTGAACATCGTGTTCTTCAGCTCCGGCTACGATTTCCACCTGGTCGACGATCCGGCGCGCGGCGCCGTCGACCTGCTGATCGCCGGCGCGGTGGAGCTGTTCTTCGCGATGAAGGCGTACCTGTTGTTCGCCTTCCTGTTCGGCTACAGCTTCACACTGCAACTCGACTCCGCGGCTCGGCGCGGCGCGGCGTTCCGCCCGGCGTTCCTGCGCCGGCTCTCCGGGTTGTTCGTCCTCGGTGTGCTGCACGCGGTGCTGCTGTTCCACGGCGACATCCTCACCACGTACGCGTTGCTCGGTCTCGCGCTGCTCGCGGTCCGGCGGATCGAGCCCCGCACCGCGCTGATCGCGGCGGCGTCCATCATCGGCGGCATCGCCGTCGTGGTCGGGATCGCCGCGGTCCTCGGTGCCACGCTGGTCCCGGACGAGGCCACAGCGGTCAGCGCCGGTGCCCGTTCGACGCTGGCCCTGGGCGGCGGCCTCGGCGATGTCGTCCTGGAGCACCTGCGGTCGATGCCGGCGATGATCGGCGGCCTCGCCGTGCAGGGGCCGCTGGCGTTTGCGGCGTTCCTCGTCGGCCTCGCCGCCGGCAAGCACCGGCTGCTCGCCACCGTGCCCGCCCACCAGGACCTGCTACGCCGGTGCGAACGGGTGGGGTATCCGATCGGTCTGGCCGGCGCCGTCGTGTTCGCGGTCGGTGGTTCTACGGCAAACCTGACCGGACTGATGGTCAGCATCGTCACCGCGCCGTTCCTGGCCGCCGCCTACGCCGCGACCCTGCTGCGCCTGTTCACGCGGCGGCCGCGCCTCGCGGACGCGTTCGCGCCCGCTGGGCGGATGGCCCTGACCAACTACCTGGCCCAGTCGCTCGTGTGTGTGCTCGTCTTCACCGGCGTGGGGTGGGGCCTGGTCGGCCGCACCTCGCCGGCACAGACACTGCTGATCGCACTGGTGATCTTCGCGGTGCAACTGGTGGTCAGCTCGTGGTGGTTGCGGCGGTTCCGGTATGGCCCCGTCGAATGGGCACTGCGCGCCTGGACCCACGGGGCGCGCCGCCCCAACTAGGGTGCTGACATGGTCGATCGGCACCAGGTGATGAACTTCCGGGTCCGGGCCCAACAGCTCGACCGGGCCGAGGGCACGCTCGCCGACACCGCCGTCCTGGACCTCGGGGTGCAGAACACCGGTCCGGACGGCGGGCGGTGGGCGCTGGCGGTACGCGGGGTCGACGTGACCGCGGTGTCCGACACCGACCTGGTCCTGCTGTGGACGGTGCGGGGCGCTCCCCACCTCTACCGCCGGACCGACGTTGCGAAGGTGGCGGCCGCCGTCGAACCCAACTCCTCGGCCGACGCGGGCAAGCGCATCTACGACGCCGCGAAACCGTTGAAGGCCGCCGGCATCGACACCCTCGCGGCCCTGGACGACATCGCCGGCCGGATGCGGGCCATCGTCAGCACGCCGACGGTCAAGGGGGACGTCTCCGCCCGCCTGGCCACCATGCTGCCCGAGCCCTACCTGCGGTTTTGCCGCCCGTGCGACGCCACGCACCTCTACGAGATGCCGTTCCGGCTCGCCGCCCTGCGGGCCGGACTGGAGTTGCAGCTCGACACCTCACCTCCGGTCCTGCGGCGCATCACCGGGTTCAGGAAAGCGGCCGCTACGGGCAACCGCTTCGACCTCATCCGCGCCTATCTTCGCCTGCTCGGTCCGGCCACCCCGAAACAGGTCGCCGACTATCTCGACGCCCCGGTGAAGGACGTCAAGGCGCGCTGGCCCGACGATGTGATCGAGGTGACTGTCGACCGCGAGGTGCGCTCACTGCTCGCCGCCGACGAGGAGGCGCTGGAGTCCGCCGACGGCACTGTCACCCGACTGCTCGGCCCGTTCGACCTCTTCCTCCAGGCCAAGGACCGGGCAACGCTGGTGCCGGACGCCGCCCACGCCAAGGAGCTGTGGCCGGTGTTGGGTCGCCCCGGCGCCGTCCTGGTCGACGGCGAGTTGGTCGGCACCTGGCGGCCCCGCAAGTCCGGCAGGACGTTCACTGTCGCCGTCCAGCCGTGGCAACGGCTGTCGAACACCACGCGTAAGGCCATCACCGCGCAGGCCGAACGCCTCGCCGCGTACCGCTCCGTCTCCCTCAGCGGCGTCGACTTCGGCAGCTAGTCGCCGACGACACTCACTCCACTGCCCAGGCGATGGCGGGCGGGTGCACCCGAGCGCAGATCGGCCCACCGGCGGCATCGGTCAACCCGACCCGGCCGACCAGCGTCCCGTTGCCCTCGTGGGCGGCGCGCAGCAGCGCGGTCGGCACGTCGGTGAACATCAGCTTCGCTCGTCGGAACATCGCGAAGCCGTCCTGGGTTACCGCGCCCCAGCTCAGATAGAGAAACCGCGCCCCGGGGCGGCCGTGCACCCAGGGGCCACCGACGTCGAGCGCACCGTCGATCTCGCGACTGGACACCTCGAAGGACCAGGTGGCGCGTGCCGCGTCGGCCGGCACCTGATCGACCACCTCGGCCTTGCGCTGCACCCCGACGTGCACGTTGCCCCGCCGCAGCGCGTCGGCCTCCGCACCGGGACGCTGACCTGGGAGATCGCTGCCGTCGATCCTGATCCGCATGGCACCGACTCTAGTTACCGGGCTGGCTGCCCGACGGGGGTGTCATCCTCGCCGTACTCGCCACGGATGGGCAGGTAGTAGGCGGGCAGGAACGCGGCGATGATGGCGACGCCGGCGATCGGCACGAACGCGCCGACGAGGATGCCGGAGCCGATCCAGACCAGGGCGAGCGCGAAGCGGCGGCCGATGGCCCGCGCACCGAGCGGCCCGAGGCCGGGGTCCAGCAGTTTGGCCCGGCGGAGGTGCGCCCACACGATGTTGAAGAGGGCCGCCGCCGTCCACAGTGTGCCGCCGTAGACGACGACCGACGCGCGCAGCCCCTGTTCGGCGCGCAACGCGTCGGCGAGCAGTGACGTGGAGAACGGCAGGAACGCGATGACCATCAGGAGCAACGTGTTGAGGAACAGCACCACTCGGTCGACGTGCCGGACGCGGTCGAACATGACGTGGTGATTCACCCACACCTGCCCGATGAGCAGGAAGCTCAGCGTGTACGCCAGGTACGACGGCCACAGCGCACCGAGCCCCTGGACGAGGCGACCGAAGTCGTGGGGCGGTTGGATCTCCAGCACGAGGAGCGTCACGGCGATCGCGAAGACACCGTCGCTGAAGGCCAGCAGCCGTCCCGGGCTACGGGTAAGCCGTGAAGTTTCCCTTTGGGGAGGCACCTCGCGAATTATGCTATATGTCGGCTTTCCTCATCGGCAACGCCGGCGGCAGTCTTGCGCAGGTAGGTCTCGGCCAACTGGCGTAGGCGCGTCCGGTCGAAGCTGTCCCCGTGGCCGGGATGGACGACGGACACGTCGAGGTCGACGAGGACCTGCATGCTTCGCCGGTACGCGGCCACGTCGGAGTTCGGCAGATCGTCGATCAGGGCGCCCTCGTAGACGATGTCGCCCGAGTACAGGGTCCCGGTGTGCTCCTCCATCAGGGCGATGCTCCCCGGCGTGTGGCCGGGAAGGTGCAGCACGGTCAGCACCCGCCCGCCCAGGTCGACCCGGTCGCCGTCGTCGAGCAGATGGTGCAGGGTCATCGGTGCGACGCGGTAGGCAGCCGGGTCGTAGTCGGGATCGGGCAGGACGTCGATCATGAGCTCCGGGATGTCTTCTCCGGCGGCGTCGATCCCGAGTTTGTCGAAGAGTTCCGCGCCGTACAGGCTCGCCGGTACGCCCGTCGCCAAGACCCCGGCCTCGGCGGGGTGGGCGGCCCGCTCTCCGAACTCTGACGCCCCACCGACGTGATCCAGGTGCGCATGGGTGAGCACGATCATCGGATCGCGCTCGAACAGGCCCGGAATCGCCTCCCTTAGGGAGACGACGCCGAGCCCGGCGTCGATCACGATGTCCCGGTCGGTGCCCCGCAACCACCAGATGTTCGCCGACAACAGTTCGTTGACGTGCGGTTCCGAGATCCGGACGACGTCGCCGCCCACTTCGGCCCGCGCATACCAGTCGACCATTCCCGAGAGTGTGCCAGCGTGGCGACGGCGCTTCGACCCCGCGAATGGGCAGCATCGCCGACGTCCGAGCCTCGAACCGACTCAGATGATCGCGAAGAGGCGGTCGGCGGGCTCCACGACGGCGGCCAGCACCGCGCCGGGCACGAGGGCCGGGTCGGTCGCGCGGATCGTGTCCGCCTCGAAGGTGGCGAATCCCGGCCCGCTGATGCGCAGGTGGACTTCCAGCTCGGGATTCTCTCCAGCCAGGTGGTTCGCCACCGCGAGGATCTCCGCCGTCGCGGCGACACCGGCGGCTGACAGTCGACGCGCGTCGCGGCGCGAGCGGCCCACCACCCGCCAGCCGAAGACGCCGAACCCGACACCGATGGCTGTCGCCAGGACGCCACCGACCAGCAGACCCCAGAAGTCGCTGGACGATCGCGGCGGGTCCAGTGTCACGGCGGTGACGAGCAGGACCGGTCCGGGTAGGCAGATCGCCAGGAACAGGAGCCGGGAGAGCAGCGCGCCCACCGGACCGACACGCGCTTCCGCTTCGCGGGGGGCACTCGTCACCCTTGCACCGTAGTGCAGCGGCCGGCTGGCTCACTCCACCGTCCAGGCGGGGCCGGGAAGGGTGAATCCGTCCGCGCCGGCACGCGGGAACGCCCGATCCGCCGATCCGTTCGAGTACGCCGTGAAAGACTCGCCCGGCTGGCGGAAGGGGCGGGGATGCAACCAACCTGGCTCGTAGCGCTCTCATGGGCTTCGCTCGCGCTCGGCGTCGTCAGCCTCGCGGTCGTGCTGGCCGACACCTATCTCCGCGGAAACCGTCAGCCGGTCCGGGTCATGGAGATCGTCTGGCTGGTGACCGTCCTCTACATCGGCCCGGCCGCTGTCCGCCTCTACTGGAACTGGGGCAGGCCCGAGGCGTTCTCACGGCGGCGACAGGAGGGGCAACCGCGACGGCCCCGCCGGGCCATCGTCGTCACCCACGTGTCCCGCTGCGGCGCGCACTGCGCTCTCGGGTTCATCGTCGCCGAGGTCGCCCTGTACGCCGTGAGATTCGACCCGGCCGAGGACCCGCTGTGGCTCGACTACGCCGGGGACTACCTGATGGCGGTGACGATCGCCGTGCTCTTCCGGTACTTCGCCGGGCCGGGTCGCAGCCTCGGAAAGGTCTGGCACGCGCTGTCGAATGTCGGCAGGATCGAGCTGCTGACCATCACCGCGTTCGAGGTGGCGCTGTTCGTATGGCTGACGCTCGCGCATCGCGTGGTCTTGCCGGAGCCGCCTCTGCGACCCGACAGCCCCACGTTCTGGTTCGCCGGTCAGCTCGGGCTGATAGCCGGCTTCGTCGCGGCCTGGCCGACCGCCTCCTGGCAGCTCGGCCGAGGGCTGAGATTCGAGCCGCGCCGGCTCCCCGACGACTGAGCGGGGCCCGACAGCCCCGAAGAACAACAAAAGGCAAGGAGATCCCTCTCCCTGCCACTTCTAACGTATACCGCACCTGGGGGCTTGCGGCAAGACCCCGGTGGTGGCGCAGAATCGGCGGCCGGACCAGCACAAACGAGGTAACGGGGGCCAGACGTGGGTGTGTTGTCGATGGACGGGAACCGCGGCGACCGGGCACCGCTGTTGGATCTTCGAGAGGTCGACGAGACGCAGGTGTCGGTCGTCGGCGGCAAGGCCGCGCACCTGGGCGCGCTGTCCCGAATCGACGACATCCGGGTGCCGGGGGGGTTCTGCGTGACGACGGCCGCCTTCCGGCGGATCATGGCGCAGACGCCGGCGATCAACGATCGGCTCGATCAGTTGTCGCGCCTGAGCCCGGACGACCGGGAGGCGATTCACACGCTCAGCGCGGAGATTCGCCGCAGCGTCGAGGAGACCCCGATCCCGGGCGACCTGGCCGCCGCGATCACCGGCGCGCTCGCCCGGTTCGGCGAGCAGGCCGCCTTCGCCGTGCGGTCCAGCGCGACGGCGGAGGACACGCCCACTGCGTCCTTCGCCGGCCAGCAGGACACCTACCTGAACGTGGTGGGGCCGGAGGCGATCCTGCGGCACGTCAGCCGGTGCTGGGCGTCACTGTTCACCGAGCGGGCCGTCATCTACCGCCTGCGCAACGGCATCGACCACCGGACCGTCCAGATGGCTGTCGTCGTACAGCAGATGGTTTTTCCGGATGCCTCCGGCATCCTGTTCACGGCGGACCCGGTGACGGGCAACCGGACTGTCGCGACAGTCGATGCCAGCTTCGGCCTCGGCGAGGCCCTGGTGTCCGGCCTGGTGAACCCGGACGTCTTCACGGTGCGCGACGGCGAGGTCGTCGCCGGCACTGTCGCCGCGAAGCAGCGAGCCGTCGCGGCGCTGCCCGGCGGCGGCACGCGGGAGGTGGCGATCGACACCCACCGGCAGGAGCAGCCGGCGCTGACGCGGGCTCAGGTGGTGCGACTCGTGCGGCTCGGGCGACGGATCGAGGCGCATTTCGGCCGTCCGCAGGACATCGAGTGGTGCCTGGTCGACGACGACTTCCAGATCGTGCAGAGCCGGCCGATCACCACGCTGTTCCCCATCCCGGCGGCCGATGACCAGGAAAACCACGTCTACCTCTCGGTCGGTCACCAGCAGATGATGACCGACGCCATGCGGCCGCTGGGGCTCTCCATGTGGCAGCTGACCGCCATGGCCCCGATGCTGGCGGCCGGCGGGAGGTTGTTCGTCGACGCCACCCGACTGCTGGCCTCCCCCGCCGGCCGCGCCGGTTTCCTCACGATGGCGGGGCGCGACGATCCGCTGATGAGGGACGCGCTGGAGACCCTGATCGACCGCGGAGACTTCATTCCGACGCTCCCGGACCAGGGCGCTCCGGGTAGGCCGACGACCGGCGGCGCGTCCACCTCGACCGAGACCGACCCGGCCGTCGTCGCCGAGCTGATCGAGCGCAGCGAGGCGTCCATCGCCGCCCTGCGGCGCGATATCGCGACGGTGACCGGTACGGCGCTGTTCGACTTTCTGCTGGAGGCCTTCCAGGAGCACAAGCGGGTCCTCGGTGATCCGCTGAACATGCGAGCGATCATGGCCGGCATGGAGGCCACCTGGTGGCTCAACGACAGGTTGCACGAGTGGCTGGGCGAAAAGAACGCCGCGGACACCCTCACGCTCTCCGCACCCGGCAACGTCACGTCGGAGATGGGGCTGGCGCTGCTCGACGTCGCCGACGTGATCCGTCCGCATCCGGAGGTGGTGGCGTTCCTCCAGGACGTCGCGCACGACGACTTCCTCGACGAGCTGCCAAAGGTCGCGGGCGGGGCCGAGGCGCGCGCCGCCATCGAGGCGTATCTCGACCGGTACGGCATGCGCTGCGTCGGCGAGATCGACATCACCAGGCCGCGGTGGAGCGAACGCCCCGGCACGCTGGTGCCCGTGCTGCTGGACAACGTCAAGCTCTTCGAGCCGGGCGCGGCCCGGCGGCGCTTCGAGCAGGGTGAACAGCAGGCGCGGCAGCAGGCGCAGGAGGTGTTGGCGCGCCTGCGGGCGCTGCCGGACGGGGAGCAGAAGGCCGACGAGACCGCGCGCATGATCGACCGGGTGCGGGCCTTCATCGGCTACCGGGAGTACCCGAAGTACGACATCATCAGCCGCTACTTCGTCTACAAGCAGGCGCTGCTGGCTGAGGCCGAACGGCTGGTGCACGCCGGCGTGCTCACCGAGGCCGAAGAGGTCTTCTACCTCACGTTCCAGGAGTTCCACGAGGTCGTGCGCTCGCACCGGGTGGACGACGAGCTGATCCGGCGGCGCCGCGACGAGTATCGGTCACACCAGGGGCTCACCCCGCCCCGGGTGCTGACCTCCGACGGCGAGGCGATCACCGGGGCGTACCGACGCGACGACGTGCCGGCCGGCGCCCTGGCCGGTGTGCCGGTGTCCGCCGGGACTGTGGAAGGACGCGCCCGCGTCATCCTGGACATGGCGCAGGCCGACCTCGAAGCGGGTGACATCCTCGTCACTGCCCACACGGACCCGAGCTGGACTCCCCTGTTCGTCGGTATCGCTGGCCTGGTGACGGAGGTCGGCGGGTTGATGACGCACGGCGCGGTGATCGCGCGAGAGTATGGCCTACCGGCTGTCGTCAGCGTGCTCGACGCCACCCGGCTGATCCGCGACGGGCAGCGGATCCGCGTGCACGGCAGCGACGGGTACGTCGAGATCCTGCCCTGACCGACGGCACCCTCAGGAGGAACGACGATGGCGGTTTCGGTCCGACGACTGGCGATCGCGGTGGCGGCGGCGGCGACGCTGGTGTCGTTGGTGGGGTGCGGCAGCGGCGACGACGCCACCGAGGCGCGGACGACGCCGAGCCCGGAGGCGACGCTCGCCTCGCCGCCGGCCGCCGATCACGAGTTCCGGCAACTGGAGGAGCAGTTCGGGGCGCGGCTGGGCATCTCCGCCGTCGACACGGGCACCGGTCGCACTGTGGAATACCGCGCCGACGAGCGGTTCGCGTACGCCTCGACGTGGAAGGCCCTCGCTGCCGCCGAGGTGCTCGACGGCACCACCGACGCCCAACTGGATCGCGTGGTGCGGTACTCGGCGCGGGACCTGGTGGCGCACTCCCCCATCACCGAGAAGCACGTCGGCGAGGGCATGAGCCTGCGCGCCCTCGCCGACGCCGCCGTGCGCTACAGCGACAACACGGCCGGCAACCTGCTGCTGCGCCACCTCGGCGGACCGGCGGGGTTCGAGGCGAAGCTGCGCGCGCTGGGCGACACCGTCACCGACGTCGCCCGCTACGAGACCGCGCTGAACGAGGCAACACCTGGCGACAGGCGGGACACCAGCACCCCGCGGGCCCTGGCTGGCGACCTCCGGGCGTACACAGTGGGGGTTGCCCTGGAACCGGCGGACCGCGACGTGCTGCGCGGCTGGCTGCGGGGCAACACCACCGGCGCGGCGTTGGTCCGCGCCGGGGTGCCGGCCGGCTGGGTGGTCGGGGACAAGACCGGGACCGGTGGGTACGGCACCCGCAACGACATCGCGGTGATCTGGCCGCCCGACCGGGCCCCGATCGTGCTCGCCGTGCTCTCCAGCCGCGACACGAGGGACGCCACCCCCGACGACGTCCTCATCGCCCAGGCCACCCGGGTGGTCGTCGCCCAACTGCGAGCATGAGTCGGTCAGGTCGCGCTGCCGCTGTCGTACGCCGTCTGGTGGCGGCGGATCTCGGCGTGGTGGTCGGCGGACCAGGCCGCCAGGGCCAGGACGGTGGAGAGCAGTGACCTGCCCAGGTCGGTGAGGGCGTACTCGACGCGGGGTGGCACCTCGGGGTACGACGTCCGGCTGACGAGCCCGGTGCGTTGGAGGTGTTTCAGGGTCAGCGTGAGCATGCGTTGGGAGATGCCGGGGATCGCGTCGCCCAGGTCCGAGTAGCGGACAGGGCCATCGGCCAGCGTGCCGATGATCAGCACGCTCCACTTGTCGCCGACGAGGTCCAGGACCTCCCGGATGAAGTCGGCGTCCTCGTCGTTCCAGTGTGCGCAGGGCCCCGGGGCGGCCCGGACGTTCCCCCGGACGTTGGTGCGCCTGCGCCGGAGATCTCCTGCGCTCATCCTCGCCACCCCTCCGCGCAGCCCGCGCTACGCACATGAATGTACCTTTTGTGGCTCTCCGATTCTGACGCATCATGGCCCTACGAACAAGAAGTGAGAATCGAGGAGGAGAACCGTGAAGATCGAGTTCTGGTCGGACATCGTCTGCCCGTACTGCGGGCTGATGGACCACCGGCTCCACCAGGCCCTGGACCGGCTGCCGTACGGCGGTCAGGTCCAGGTGATCCACCGGTCGTTCCAGCTACATCCCGACCTGCCCCGCGCGGGCGTCAGTCAACGAGAGTTGATCACGATGGCGGGGGCTCCCGCGACGACAGTCGACCGGGTCCTGCGGCCCATCGAGCGAGCGGCCGAGGCGGAGGGTTTGACGCCCTACCACGCGGTGGACCGCACGCTCGGGCCAACGGATTTCGCCCATGAACTGCTCGCGTACGCGACCGACCAGGGGCGCGGCGCCGAGATCTGGACGGCGATGTTCCGCGTGCACTTCGGGCAGGCCCGCAAGCTGTGGACCGTCGAGGAGGTCCTCGACTTCGCCGCCGAGGTGGGTCTGGACAGCGCCGGGGCCGCCGACGCTCTGCGAAGCCGCCGCTACCGGGCCCGCGTGGCGGCCGACCAGCGCGAGGCACAGCGCCTCGGGGCACGTGGCGCGCCGTTCCTCGTCTTCGACGGCCGCTTCGCCGTCCCCGGTGCGATCGGCCTCGACGACCTGCTCGCGGTCATCGACAAGGCGTGGACCGAGAGCCACCCGACACCACAGCCGCTGCCGGTGGTCGGTGCGGCCGAGGGCATGTGCGCCCCGGACGGGTGTGCGGTGCCCGACCGTACCACCTGAGCTCGCGCCCCGTCACCCTCGGCGTGGGCTGATTCCCGCTACCGCCAGGTCGAGCAGTCGGGTCGCGGCGGCGGCGGGATCGGCGTGATGCTCGGTGGCCAGGGCGATGCCGGTGATCAGCGCGAGCAGATCGGTGATGGTCACCTCTGGTGGCACCGCGCCCGCCGTCGCGGCCCGGCGTACGAGCGGCTCGCCCGCCTCGGTGAGCTGCGCGGTGGCGCAGTGCTCGTGCGCGTCGGTGGGGCTGGCCATGCAGTCGCGGGTCAGTGCGATGGCCAGCCCTCTGATGGTGGCGACGTTCCCGTTGACGGCGGCGAGCCAGTCCAGCAGCGCGGCCCGCGCGTCGGCGGCGTCGGACAGCTCGCGGGCGCGGGCGCCGAGGTTCTCGATCACGCCGCGGAAGACGGCGTCCAACAACGCGTGGCGGCTCGGGAAGTGTCGGCGCACGGTGGCCGAACCGACTCCGGCGATGCGGGCGATCTGCTCCAGGGACGCGTCGGCGCCAAATCCGCACCCGTCCTGGTCACCGGCGCCACGGGAAGGCAGGGTGGTGCCACCGCTCGGGCCCTGCTCGCGGCCGGCGTACCCGTCCGGGCACTGGTCCGTGATCCCGCGACCGACCGCGCGCGGTCGGTCGAAGCCCTCGGGGCCGAACTGGTCACCGGAGACCTCGACGATCGCGACTCGCTGGTCCGGGCCGCGCACGGAGCACGGGCCGTCTTCTCGGTGCAGATGCCCGCGATGGACGGCAACGCCATCAACTTCGACGGCGAGCTGGCCCAGGGCGTCAACCTGATCGAAAGCGCGCTGGCCGCGAAGGTGCCGCAGTTCGTCCACACCTCCGTCAGTGGCGCCGGCCAGCACACCGAGGCGCCCGGCTGGGCCGAGGGCCGCTGGGTGACGATGGAGCCCTATTACACGACAAAGGCAGCAATCCAGGATCGGGTACGCGAGGCGGGCTTCACGCACTGGACGCTCATCAAGCCGGGCTTCTTCATGGACAACCTCCTCCCCTCGGTGGCGTACCTGCTCCCCCGGGGCGTCGCCGGCGGGCTGGCGACGGTCCTCAAGCCACAGACCTCGCTCTCCCTCGTCGCGGTCGACGACATCGGCCGCGCGACCGCCGCGGCCATCGCCGAACCCGATAGGTTCCACGGTGTCGAACTGGAGCTGGCGAGCGACCACCTGACGATGACCGAGATCGCCAAGACGCTCTCCGACGCTCTGGGCGTCGAACTGACCGCGCCCGACATGACCGAGGAGGAGGCGGTCGCCGCAGGGATGCCGGAGTGGGCCGGCATATCCCACGAGCAGATGAACGTTGTGGGCCAACCCGCTCGCCCGGAGTACGCGAGGGCCCTCGGCATCCCCGTCACGACGTTCGCCGAGTGGGCTCGCGACAACCTGCCTGAGCCGTCAGGTCGCTGAGGAGGCGACGCCGCACTCACTCACAGTGCGCGCATCTCGCCGCTCGCGGGCCTGCTCGGGTAGCGTGCATCGAGCATGATCGCTAGCCTTACCGGTCCCTCCACATTGGACAGCGGAAGGCTCTTCATGAAGCGCAGAATGATGACCAGCCTGGTGGCGATGTTCGCCATGATCGCGGCGACGCTGATCGGCACCGGCAGTCCGGCGGCGGCGGCCTCCTCCGGCCCGTGGATTGTCCAGCCGTTCACGAACCTCTACTGCCTCCACCCGGCGGGCTACTCGTCGGCGCTCAACGTCGTCGTCGAGCAGCGCCTCTGCGAGGGTGGACTGAACCGCAACTGGATCTTCACCACGACCAGTTCGGGCTACTACCACATCTCGTACCGCAACGGCGGAAGGTGCATGGCCGTCCGCGGCGCGGTGACCACCGAGCGGGCGAAGATCGCCACGCAGGTGTGCGGCGACGCCCGCCTCAACGACCAGTGGCTGCCGATCAAGCTCTTCGGCTCCGGTGGTTCCGACTACTACCAGCTGAAGAACCGCAACACCGGCAAGTGCATGGCGGTCGAGGGCAACTCGGTGCAGAGCGGCGCCGACATGATGCAGTTCACCTGCTACACGACGTCCAACAACCAGGCCTTCACCTGGTTCTCCCCGTCGTAGGCACGCCCTGCGGCCGGGAAGCGGGACCTCCCGGGGTCCCGTTCCCGGCCGGTGGCAAAAGGTGGCCGACGGTGGCGCACATCGAGCATGATCGTTAGCCTTACCCCGATCTTCCACTTTGGACGAAGGAAAAGGCCCCTCATGCAGCGCAGAACGATGACCGGTTTGGTGGCGGTGCTCGCCATGATCGCGGCGACGCTGGTCGGTACCGGCAGCCCAGCGGCGGCAGCCACCACCGGCCCGTGGGTGATCCAGCCGTACACGAACGACTACTGCATCCACCCCGAGGCGTACGCGTCGGCGAGCGGGACCGTTGTCGATCAGCATCTCTGCGACAGAGGACTGCTCCGCAACTGGAACTTCACCACTACCAGCTCGGGCTACTACCACATTTCCTACCGCAACGGCGGAAAGTGTATGGCCGTCCGCAACGCGTCGAAGACCGAGCGGGAGAAGATCGTCACGCAGGGGTGCGGCGACGCCCGCCTCAACGACCAGTGGCTGCCGATCAAGCTCTTCACCTCCGGGTTCGCTGACTATTACCAGCTGAAGAACCGCGGCACGGGCAAGTGCATGGCGGTGGAGGGCAACTCGGTGCAGAACGGCGCCGACATGATGCAGTTCACCTGCTACACGACGTCGAACAACCAGGCCTTCACCTGGGGCCTGGACTAAGCAACGCCGTTGAGCCGCGCGGCGGGACCCCCTCCGGGTCCCCCCGCGCAGGGCGTTGTGCCCACCGCGACCACTCCGTCAGTCGGTTGTCAGCCCTCGGGTCGCCAGCACACTGAGGGAGGCGGCGCTGTCACCGCCGAGCTTGGCGCGAGCCGCCGCTGGCTTGCGCAGCTCGAACACCTCCACGAGGAGTGTCGGCGATGCGGACCGTTGGCGGATCGAGTCGACCTCCTGCCGGTCCGGGTTGAACGGCAGGACCTTCCACTGGTTCGCGGTCTCCTGCCAGTCGGACGAGACGGCCGCCACCAGGCCGTCGAGCATGCTCTCGTAGTCCTCCTTGCTGATCGGGCGGCCCATCCCGTATCGCTCACGCAGGGCGAGGATCTCGGGGGTGGGCGTTCCGGAGTACCTGCCGCCGTTCAGCCCGAGCCACCAGTGGGCGAAGTAGGCACCCTGGTAACCCTGGGCGAGGTAGCGCGATTTGTCGCGGTGCACCTCGATGACGAAGTTGTGCACCTGCGGGAACTGGCAGTCGAGCAACAGGACGGTCTCCGGGCTGGCGGGCCGCGCGAGCAGTGCTTTCCGGAGCTCGACGCCCTGCCCAGCCCGATAGGTCTCGCCCGACAGTTGGACGGGCTCGCCGCCCTTGTCCCGCAACTGCTCACGGATCTGGAACGCGGCTATGCCGCAGTTGGCCCACCGTCGGCTCTCGTCGCGCAACACGATCTGCGGGTCGCCGGTCCGCCCCGTGCTCGCCACCGCCGCGTTGAGCTTCGCCAGATCGTCACCGTCGACGGCCTTGTCACGATGCCGTTGACCGGTATCGGTCGCCCGCGTGGCCTCCCGCCGCGCGTAGCTGGTCGCGGCGGTGATGGCCTCGGCCCACGTCCCGAACCTCTGACCGTCCAGCAGGGTGCTCTCCGACCAGCTCACCAACGCGCCGACCACCTCCCCCCGTAGTTCGGTGGGCAGCAGCGGCTCGATCCTGGTCAGGATGTCGCCGCACGCCTTCTCATCGGTCTCCAGGTTGGGGATTCGACCGTCCGGTGGGTAGGTGTGCCGCTCCTCCGCGATGACCAACATCCGAGCCTCCACAGTCCTCTGTGTACCGACCGCCCCATGGCGAGCCAGGTTTCAGATTGAGTCCTCCGTGAGCGATCAGACACACAACGTCGGACTTCCGTCCCGGATCGCGACCACCGAACGGGGGCACGCCTTCCGCGAGCCGATCAGTGCGCGGGGGTGCTCGATTGATCCGCGACGGGTTGCCCGCCGGTGGCACCACCGTTTCGTGAACGGCGGCTGAGAAGGTCGCCGCGATGACGTCCTCCGGGGGCGAGGACGTGGCGTACACCCTCCAGATACACGGCCGGGCCCTCGTCGTCGGACCTGGCCCTTTACCCTATTGGTGAGAATCGATCTGCACAATTGCGCCCGGGTTCGATTCCCGCGTGGCCTCGATGTGCCATCCACCGCGCAGTCGACAGCCTATGGGCTCTGAAACCATGTCGGAATCCCCGAGGTCCGGATGCTCCCCCACGGACGGGAGTGAGCAGACGGCACAATGGACACATGCTGACCCTCGGCGCGGTGCACACAGGTCTTGTGCAGCACTCCGGTGCGCTGCCGGTCGGCCGTGCGGCCGAACTGCTCGACCTCGTCGAAGGCGCCACCGTGGTGTCGGTGCGCCGCCCGATGGCCTGCACGACCTCACCCGAGGTGCTCACCGGCGTCGACTGTGACGCGCCCAGCGGCACCGGACGTCGCGTACGGCTCGTCGGCACTGTCATCGGCCGGGCGAGCCTCACCGGTGGCCGCGTCGCGCAGTCCTCGGTGGACTCTCGGCTGCAACGGGCTGCGACCAGCACTCGCCTGCCTTGGCACAATTACCTCGGCCGGCCTGGGCAGCTGGATGCGATCGGCAAGGTGAGCGCACCCGCCGTGGTCGACGGATACCTGCGCGGCGATGCCGGCCGCTTCGAAGTCCCGCACACGAGCCTCGACCTGGACGCCGTGGCCATGCAGCTGCTCGACCGGGTGCAGCGTGGCGATCTGCTGGACCGGCGGCCGCCGCTGCGGGCTCCGCGTACGACCCTGCGCTGGTCGATTACGGTGGACGACCGGTCATCGGTGGACGCCCGGGCGACCTTCACGGTCGGGGCCGGGCAGGCGCGCACCCTCGAGGTGACGCTGGGCCGCCACGACCCGGCCGCCGCCCGACTCCTCTGCGAGGACCTGGCGCTGCACGACTGGCTGGTGACCACTGTGTCCTCGGTGGTGGACGACCTCGCCGCCACGTCGTGGCCGCCGCCGGTCCGGGTCCGGCGGCTCAGCCTTCTCGTCGAACACCTCACGCGCCTGTGGATGCCCGGAGCCCGAGTGCCCGGTTCGATGAGTGCCCTGACGCAAGAGCTGGACCGGCAGGCGGGCCTCACCCGCCAGTGGACGGCCTGCGTGCAGTGGATCCGCGATCAGCTCGCCGCGGCGGCCGCCGTTCAGTCGTTGACGAAGATGTAGGCGATCCGATCCACGATCCGCTGCGGCAGCTCGATGCGCTCGGCCGTGCTTCGGCGCTGCAGTTCGTCCAGGAGGTCAGCGTCCACGGCGATCTGGCTCAGGATGGTCCGCACCGCGTGCTCCACCGGCAGCAACTGCGACCGGAGCACCGAGCACGTCTGATAGGCGGCGAACGGCTCGGCGTCGGGATTGAGCTGCAGAACCGGTGGCATCGTGGTCCAGTCGGTCGGCAGCGTCGCGGCCGGATCGAACCGCTGCGGACGGGCCACCACCGCGCCGTGACGGCGGAGCAGCCCAAGCCGCACCAACTGCCAGACCGAGGCCAACAGGGCGCACGACCACGTCGGCACCCCGGCGTCCTGCGACCACAGCTCGACGTCGACGAAGATGCTGTGCCGGGGGGTGCTGCTCTCCACGGGCGGCGACCAGTGCACGGGCGGGCGCATTGCCGGCCGGATCTCGCCCGGAGAGCGCCGTCCGTTGCAGAGCCAGCCTGATTCGGCGGCGAACGAGCCGGCGCCGGTGACCCGAGAAGCCGGGTCGGGCACCAGGCGGTCGGCGACGAGCCGGGCGAGCCTGAGCCCGTCCGCCTCGGCGCACGCAGATTCGCGGGCGAGGTAGTCGATGACGACTCCCGTCTGCTCGCAGGCGACGTTCAGCTGCTTGATCACCTCGTCCGGCGGCGGGATCTCGTTCGCGTAGTCGTCGATGAGGATGCAGGTGCTCAGGCGGGGTCGGACCCGGGGTGGCAACCGGCGGCGGCAGGACTCTCCTGCCGCCCGGAGCCACGGCTCGCTCCGAGCGAGATGCCGCAGCATCTCGCCGTCGCCGGGAACGTAACCTTCCGAGTAGAGATGACCCACCTCAACGGACAGGTGCGAGAGCGGAACGGATTCCGTACGCCGCCCGACCGTCGCCTCGGCGAACGTGACGTCCACACCCATCAACAGGCCTCCTCGCCGTCGACCATGATCGTCAGGAGCCGCTCGAAGGAGGCGACAGTGCCGGCTCCGGCGATCTTCCGCTCGTGCTGGTCGTCGTCGCAGACCAACTGCTCACGCCCGTGCAGCAGCGCATCGAACGGCACGGTCGTCCGGTCGGCTGCCATGCCGCCGGCGAGCCTTGTCAGATCGCGGTCACAGGCCCGCAGGAACTCCGTCTGCGCCTGGGTGAGCGTCGCCCCCTCGGCGTACGGATCGATCACCGCGGTCCGTACGAAGTGCAGACCCTCCTCGAAGGCCTCGGTGTCGTGGCCGCGCTGGCGGGCCACCTTGAGCAGACCGCGATCGTCGTGGACAAGGCCGGTGGCGGCCGTCACATGGTCGCGGGTCCACCTGTGGAACACGAGCCACCGCGCCGGGACCTTGCGGACTACCGGCATCGCCGTGGCGGCCAGGGCCATGTCGACGGCGAAGGACCGGCCCGCACTCAGATCGACGATCACCACCTGGAACTCCTCCGCCAGATGCAGGAGCAGTTCGGCGCACCGCTTGTCGATCGTGGGCGTGGTGACGAACTCCGAGCCGCCGCGGTCACCGGGGAACAGGACGAGTTGACCGGCGCCCGGCGGTCGACGGCGCAGGGCCGGGTGACCCGACCCGGCCCACACGTCGACGCGGTCGGGTTCACTGCTCTCGGCGAGCAGGTACGACTGCGTACCCCCACGCGCCGTGCCGCCCGCGACGGCGGGCACGTCGAAGACGGTGCCGGCTGTCGGCGACGCGAAGCTGAAATCGAGGTAGCACGTGTCCCGCCCGGTCAGGGCGCTGCGATAGGCCACGTTGGCGCCGACCACCGAGCGGCCGGCCCCGCCCTTGCCGGAGGTTGCGAAGATGAACACAGCCACCCCTTCCCCGGCACAGGCTAACCCGGCCACACAGCCCAAACGGCAGCGGTAAATGTCTACTCCTGCGAATTGCAAGAAGTCCGCGGCCTTCGGGCTACGACTGCGTCGGGTCGTGGTTGTCTGGAGCGGACCGGTGCCTTGGAGGCCGAGGTGTACGAGGTGCAGCCAATGCCGACCCGCAACAACGACGTCGACTGGAACATGTTCCAGCCACGCGCCTATCACGCGCACAACTACCGTTCGGTGCGTCCCGACGACCTTCAGATCGTCCGTGCCACCAGAGACTTCTTCGCCACGGCTAACCTACCCTCGCATCCCGCCCGCGGCCTCGACGTGGGTGCCGGCGCCAATCTCTATCCCGCCTTCGCCATGATGCCTCTCTGCGAGCACGTCGACCTCGTCGAACACTCGCCGGCCAACGTCCGGTGGCTGCGGTCCCGGCAGAGTTGGTGGCGGCGCTTCGACCACGGGTGGGACGAGTTCTGGCAGCTCTACGCGGAGCGGGACCGCTACACTGCGGCGATGCGCGGCCGTCGCCCGCTCGCGGAGTTTCGGGCAAAGGCCACTGTCACGCAGGGCAGCATCTTCGACCTGCCACAGCAGCGATGGGACATCGGAACCATGTTCTTCGTGGCTTGTTCCCTGTCGGCCGACCGTGACGAGTTCGACCGGGCCGTACGCTGCTTCACTCGCGCGCTGCGGCCCGACGCGCCGTTCGCGGCGGCCTTCATGACCGGCTCCGACGGTTACGACGTCGATGGCGTGCGCTTCCCGGCCGTTCCGGTCGACGCGGTGATCGTCGAGCAGACGCTGCAGCCGCTGGCCACCGACGTCAAGGTGGTCCCGATCGATTCCGAGCAACCGTTGTGCCCGAACGTCGGCATGGTCCTCGCGCTCGGACACTCGCGGGGCGCCTCGACGAAGAGCTAGAGCCCCTTCCGGAGTCCCGGGAGAGCACGCGGCGCGAACGCCATCACCGTGCCGCCGGATGCCGCGGCCGGTCGAGAGGTTCCCCGCCGGCCGCCTGCACCTATTGCGGCCGTTCTTCCTCGTCGATGGGGTAGGCCGCGGCCCACAGCGCGCGGAAGACCTGCACCCGTTCCATCACCCGGGGCGTGCGCAGCACGAGGCGCGTCTCCGCGATGACCGGCGTGTCGTCGTTGACCAGCGAGGACGCCGGGGTGGTCTCGTAGGACAACACCTCGTCGAAGACGATGAAGTCGACGACCTGCGGCCGCAGCACCGGCGGTGTCCGTTCCCGGTCGAGCACCCGCACCTGAATGCCGAACTCCTCCTGCTGCCGGCAGGCGCGCTGCATGTCGGGATGCATGAGGTCCTTGCGGTCGTCCACGATGAAGATCCGCCGGATGCGTGCCTCGTTCTCCTCGACCGCCTGCCGTTGCGCATCCAGATAGCGCTGGCCGAACTCGCTACGCCACAGCCCCCCGTCCACAGAGGCGAGGCTGACCACGTCGATCGACTCGCACACGTGCCGGGTCAGCCCCAGTAGCCAGTCCCGGTCCTCGCCGTAATAGGTGACGTCGCCGCCCTCCGCCATCTCCTTGATGAAGTCGGACATGTCGCGGATCTGAGTACGCACGAAATTGTAGATCAGCGGAGGTGAATCGGGGCTGATCCTGGTCGAGTGCTGCACGAACTGAGTCACCAGGTCGGTCTGCACGGCCGACGCCTCGATCGACCCGAACAACCGGGTCGCGTCATTGATCTTCGCAAAAGCGTCCCCGACCAGCCTCTCCATACGCACCTGGCCACTGCGTGAGGAGGCCTCCACGACGGCCAGCCGCCGCTCGAAGTCCACGAGAAAACGCACAAGTAGCGTGATTCCGCCGATGAGAATGGACAGAGTGATGCTCGTCGCCATCGGCTGCTTCAACGCATTGGTGATCAGGAAGGTGGCAGCACCCGTCGCGGTGGTGACGGCCATCTTGCGCGTGACGCTGGACGGCGCGGCGACCACAGTTGCAGCCTCCTCGCTCTGGGCGCTAACGCCCGCACGAGAGCCCCGTCGTCCCTGCTCCTCCGCCACCACACCCAAATTGCAGCGCATTATTTGCCGGAGTGCAACCACTGGCTTGGCGAGTAGTCGCCGCCATGTTCACCCCTCAACGCAGCTCCGGAGAATCGATCCCCAGATTCTCGGACGGCCGTTTCGTCGGCCGCCGGTTGCTTGATCGCGTTGCGACGAGCGGCTTCACCTGCGAAAGGGCAGTGGCCAACGCCATCACGCTGGTCCAAATCGTCGCAACGTGATTATGTTGACGAATGCGTCTATTGTAGGTCGCCTGCCAACGGCACCGCTGTCACCTCGATCGATCGGTCCGGGTACGACATCCGACAGACCCGGGCGAGGATGTGACACGCTTCGGCAGCGAAGAAGGCCGGTTCCGCCCATTCCCATGCGACCCGCGCTGTCGCGTTCGCTGCCCTCACCTCGTGTTCGGCGGATTCCTCGGATAGGGCCGGCTCCGCGCCATCGGAATGAGCTGCGAGGTGGGGACCGTCGCTTCGAGGTCGCCGACGTCTGTCGAGCTGGACGCGTCGCGGACCCGATAGCCCCGACTGCCGTGGAGCTGAGCCTCAGCCGCGCTCATGCTGGTCTACCCGACGTCGACGGTAGCCCGCTGCCGTACGGCGGGAACCCGCCGCCGTACCGAACGCAGGCCCACGTAGGCGACCGCGCCGGAGGCCAGGTACAGCAGGGCCTGCACATTGAGCACGAGCACGACGCTGAGCACGTCGCCGAGCAGGCCGGCAGCCGCCATGCCCAGCCCCTGCGAGGCGCTGAAGATCGCGTAGTAGACGCCGAAGGCCCGGCCCAACTCGGTGTCGGGCACGCTCTGCTGGATCTGCGCGAACGCTCCGCTGGCGTACGCGATGCCAGGCGCACCGACCAGGATGAACAACCCGATGTACCACTCGGGTTGACGGGTGACCGTCGGTCCGTTCCAGATGACCAGGCTGATCAGTGCGAAGGTGGTCGCGCCGAGGCTCATCAGCAGCCGGGGGCTGAGCCGGGCGCCCAGCAGGCCGACGATGAGCCCGCCCGCCACACCACCGATCGCCTGAACCCCGCGCAGCACACCGGTGAGGGTGCCGTCGGCATGCAGCGCGCGACTGACGAAGACCACGAAGAGCACCACGAACAGGCCCTGCGCGATGCCGCCCAACGCCACACTCACGATCGTCATCCGAACGGCGCGGTTGCGCAGCATCGCCGTAAGGCCGTGTCGCCAAGCAATGAAGAACGACGGCTCACGGTCCGGGGCCGTCGGCTGCGCGTTTGCGTGGTGGGCGGCGCGGCGGCCGGCGGCGATCAGGACTGCAGTGATCACGAAGGCCGCGGCGGCGCCGACAGCGAGGTAGCGGGTGCCGTCGCGGGTGATGGCGAACCCGCCCAGCGAACCTCCGATGAGGCGTCCCACGCTCATGTTGAGCGCTATCGCGCTGTTGGCGCGCACCAGGTGCGCGGGCTCGACGAGGCGTGGCAGCGCGGCGTTGCGGGCGGAGTCGGACGTCTGCGTCAGCACCGCCTGGGCCCCGGCGACCAGCGAGATGACCCACAGGTGGTGGTCGGGTTGACCGAGCAGGGGGATCACCACCGCGGCCTGGAGCACGGCGACGCAGCTCATGAGCCGGAACCGGTCGAGACGATCGGCGAGCGCACCGGCGAACGATCCCAGCGTGATGCCGCACAGCAGCTCGACGAGGAAGACGGCGGAGGTGGTGAGCGCCGAACCGGTCACCCCGAACACGTAGATCGGCAGCCCGGTGAGCAGCAGCCAACTCGCCACGCTGGAGAAGAGCCCGGCAGCCCAGATCAGGACGAATCCGCGGTGTCGCAGCAGCGTCAGCATGTCAGAGGAACTCCGGCGTGGGGTACGCCTGGAGGTTGAGGGTGACGGGCCGGGCGTCGCTCGGGGGTGCGCTGCGCAACGGGCGCAGGTACGGCCGGATGACGGCGTCCAGGGTCAGGGCGAGGTGCCGCAACTCCTCCGGGGTGAGCGAGAGCGTGTAGCTGTGGAAGGTGGCGCTCTCCCGCCACTCGTCGGTCAGTTTGTGCTGCTGACCCTGGTAACGCTGCAACGATCGGAACACCTCGTCGAGCTCCAGGGCGGTCAGCGCGTCGTTGATCTGCTGCCCCTCGGCATCATCGGGGTCCGGGACGAATTCGAGCCCGGTGGCAACAGCGCGCCACGGTCGGTCACGCCGGTTGGTCCCCTCGGCGTGGTCCCGCTCGATGAGGCCGTGCCGGGCCAGTTGATGCAGGTGGTAGCTGCAGTTTGATCCGGTGTCGTCCAGCGCCTCGGCGCACTGCGCGGCGGTTCTCGGGCCGGCGGCCAGCAGGTAGCGCAGCAGCCGTAGGCGCAACGGGTGCGCGAGTGCGCGCAGCTTGGTGGCGTCCTGGACGCGCACCCGGCGTTCTGGCTCGTTCTGCTCCATGGGCACCCCTTAGCGAAAGACTCCTTTCGGTTATACGTCGTCCTGGCATCTTTCCGCAACAAGCCTTTCGCATCCGGCCCCGGGGCAGCGGTGGCCCTCGTCCCGCCTTGCCGGCGATAGCGAAGATCTACTCGGCTTTTGTGAAGTCGGGCTGTCCGTGGAGCCGGGACACCCCGACTTCCGTGAACGCGAGTGGATCGACAGGTCGTGCTGCCGGTGCCGC
>NZ_JBEZGJ010000096.1:0-27612 GCF_040649965.1 Micromonospora sp. NPDC048843 | reverse complement strand
CGGCACCTCAGATGCCGGGCGCGGCGGGGTCGGTCAGTGGATGACGACGGGCGTCCTGACCTGCTCGCCCTGCGGGTCGTCGAGCTGCGCCGGCTGACGTCGGCGCGGCAGGAACAACGCCGGGATGATCGTGAGCACGACCAACGCGAACGCGACCCAGAACGTGCTGGCGAACGACTTGGCGGCGAAGTCCAGACCACGCTCGATGAGCGACGGGTCCACCGGCATCTGCTGAAGCAACTCCGGCCGCTGCTGGGAGGCGATGGCCAACCCGGCCTCGGTGACCGGCTTGCCGCTCTCGTCCACCAGGCCGGGGATCGGCCGGGACCCGTTCAGCTCGTTGGTGAGGATCACCGACATCACGGCGGCGCCGACCGAGCCGCCGATCTGCTGGAGGATGTTGACCAGCGTCGAGCCGCGGGCCACCTCCTGCGCCTGCAACGTCCGCAGCGCGGACGTCATGATCGGCATCATCGTGCCGCCCATGCCCAGACCCATCACGAACAGCGAACCGCCGAGCAGCCAGTACGAGGTCTGCGGGTCGACCTGGGTGAAACCGAAGAACCCGACGACGATGAGCCCCAGCGCGAACGGGACGGTACGCCCGATCGGGACCCGGTCGGCCAGCGTGCCGGCGATCGGCATGGTGATCATCGCGCCGATGCCCTGCGGCGCCATCAGCAGGCCTGCGGCCAGCGTCGACTCACCACGCACCTGCAGGAAGTAGCTCGGGAACAGCAGGCCGGCGCCCATGAACGCGATGATGAACACGAACATCGTCACCGACGCGATGGTCAGACTGCGGTTGCTGAACAGCCGCAGGTCGAGCAGCGGGTGCCGGGGCTTGAACGAGTAGAGCACGAACGCCACCACCAGCGCGCCGCCGACCAGCATCGGGGCCCAGACCTTGGCCTCGGCGAAGGTGCCCGCCTCCGGCAGGGACGAGACGCCGTAGAGGAAGAGGGCGAGACCCGGCGAGAGCATGAGCATGCCGACGAAGTCGAACGACTCGGACGGCTCGGGCGCGTCCTTCGGCAGCGCGAACTGCGCGTAGATCAGTGCGATCACGCCGATCGGCAGATTGATCAGGAAGATCCAGTGCCAGCTCGCGGTGTCGATCAGCCAGCCGCCGAGGATCGGGCCGCCGATCGGCCCCAGCAGCATCGGGATGCCGAGGACCGCCATCAACCGGCCGATCCGGTGCGGCCCGGCCGCCCGGGTCATGATGGTCATGCCCAGCGGCATGAGCATGCCGCCACCGAGGCCCTGCAGGACCCGGAAGCCGATCAGCTCGCCGATCGTGTCGGCCATGGCGCAGAGCCCCGAGCCGATAGTGAACAGGGCCAGCGCCACCATGTAGAGGCGTTTGGTGCCGAACCGGTCCGCCGCCCACCCGCTGAGCGGAATCACTGTGGCGAGCGCGAGGGTGTAGGCGGTCATGGTCCAGGCCACGCGGGCGTAGGACGCGTCGAACTCGCTCTGGAATTTGGGCAGCGCCACGCTGACCACCGTCACGTCGAGGATCGACATGATCGCGCCGAGGACGACGACGCCCGCCACCTTGAGCACCGCGGCGTCGAGTTTGTCCGATGTCGCGAGGGATTGCTGTGTCACTAACTCTCCTGAAGTCGATTGAGCCGGCCGACGGTGGGCGGTGGCGGCGATGCCGCGCCAACCGGGCGCGGGGCGCGAGGTGCCAGGACGACGACGCGCGGAGGAAGACTAACCGCCAGCTGTGACGATTCGCCGCCGGTTTTCGTGACGGCCCGGCCGCGTATCCGAACGGCCGTGCGACTGTGGCCGGACGTCGGGGTGGCAATCAGTCGGCAGAGTCGCGAGCTAGGTGTTTCGCCCAGTGCGGCCCGGGGGGTCGGCTGTGCGGCTGTGCGGCTGTGCGGCTGCCAAGCGATCACCGTCGTGAGGGTTGGCACGTCCACCCACGGCACAGCGGCGAGGTCGAACCGAGAATCGCGCTGGCCCCCGGCACGAACGAGGGAGTCGGGTACGAGATCGCGGCGGAGCTGCGTGCCGGGCCCTGGTTGCGCGTCTCCCTCCGCCTCGGTGGACGCGCGGGCGTGGGGCCGTGCCGGGTGGGCACTCCATCGGCCCACTGGCCGTGGGGCGTGCGGGGCTGGCCACTCGAACGGCCTGCTGACCGGGGTGATCGTGCGTGCTGGTGATGCTCACGTCCGTCGGTGGTAGTGGTTGCGGCGGGGGACCTGTTCGGGGTCGAGCCAGGCCGGTGGCACGAACTCGGGGTGGCCGTCGCCTGCCAGCCGCACCGCCCAGTCGCTGTGGTGCAGGTGCCGGTGGTGGTGGCCGCAGAGCAGGACGGCGTTGGCGAGGCTGGTGTCGCCGCCGTCGGCCCAGTGGTGGATGTGGTGGGCGTCGCACCAGCGCGGTGGTCGGTCGCAGCCCGGGAAGGCGCAGCCCCCGTCCCGCAGCACCAGGGCTCGCCGGAGGGAGCCGGTGATGAGACGACGTTGTCGGCCAAGATCGAGTGGTTGGCCGGCTCCGTTGAGGACTGCGGGGAGGATGGCGGCGTCGCAGGCGAGGCCGCGCACGGCCTCGGGGGTGAGGCGCAGGCCGGTGTCGAGGGCACCGCTGCCGAGTTGCCGGGTCAACCCGTCGTAGCTGGTGGTGACGACGATCTGGGCGGGATCACCACCGTGCTCGGGCAACTCGCCGGTGCGCAGGGCGAGGCGGCACACGTCGCTGAGAGCGTCGTGCCGGCGTTGCCCGGGAGAGCGCTGGTCGTCAGGGCCCGAGGGTGCGCTGAGCGGGTCGATGGCGGCACGGAGCAGCCCAGCGGTCTCGGTGTCGAGGATGCCGGTGAGTCGCAGCCGGCCATCGCTGAGGGTGGAGAGGGTGAGGTGGCGGTCGCGGGCGGCACGGCGAGCCTCGGCGTCCAGGGCTGCTTGGGCGGCGGCGTCGGCGATGTCGGGTGCGACGTGGTCGAGGATGCGGGTGCTGAGTTTGCGTAAGAGGGTGGGATCGAACTGCCCGGCCCACTCGACGAGCACTCCGACTGCCTTGTCGGCAGCCTCGGGGCCAGCGGCGGTCTGCACGCTGTCGACCGTGTCGGCGATGAGCCGGGCCTGATCGACGGCGATGTGGCCATCGGCCAGTGCGTGGCGTACCCCAGGGTTGCCGGTGTCCAGAACCTCCGCGAGGTCGACGAGGCGGCGGGCGGCGGGGATGGTGAGGCGTAACCGTTCGCGGAGCCAGACCGCAGTGGAGGAGGCGCCCTGCGCGGTGGGGACGCCTCGGCCGTCGAGCTCACGGATCAGAGCCAGTTTCACCGCCGCGAGCCGCTGCTCGATGCGGTGAGCGGTGTCGAGTGCGGCGATCAACTCGTCCTCGGATCGTGCCCACGTGGGCGTATCGGCGCAGGCCGCGATGGCGTCCTCTGCCTGCGTCAACTCTTCAACCACGACCCGAACCTAGTACATCTGTACGACACTTTCAGTCATCATGATCGACCCGCGGCAGGCCGGCCCAGGCGGCAGGCCGGCTATTTGGCTGCCATGACCGGCAGAGAACAAACCGTTGAAACAGGGCCTAGCTGCTGCGCTTGCTGGCGTCGAGGGCAGCCTGCTCCACTCGCTGGCGGTGGTTCAGCCACCATGACTGGTCCACGGGGGCAGGTTGTCGTTGGTGGGCAGCAGCCCGGCCGTGCCGTCGATGAGTTCGCGCACGATGTCGGCGTGCCCGGCGTGCCGTTGGGTTTCCGCGATGACGTGGACCAGGACGTGGTGCAACGTGACCGCCGCATCGCCCCACCACGGCACGTGGCCCACCTCATGCAGGGCAAGGGCTTCGATTGTGGTGTCGGCGTGGGCGATCGCGCGACGGTACGTTGCCACGATCTCCTCGCGGGTCTCGTCCGCGCTCGCCCACATGTCGGCGTTGGTCTCCGCCCCGTCGCCGACATACGGCAGCTCCTGCTCGAACGGCCGGCCGAACACGACGCCGAAGTAGAGGATCTCCATGGCCGCCGAGTGCTTCACCAGACCGAGCAAGTTGGTCGCGGTCGGGGTCAACGGACGCCGAATATCGTATTCGCCGAGCCCGTCGAGCTTCCACAGCAGCGACTCGCGGCCGCCCTTCAGGTAGCTGTGCAGGTCCGCCTTCATCGCGGCACTATGGCATCCGCTCGGGTGTCGGCGTTGCCCCGGCTTGCATCATCGGCAGGTCGAACTCCACTGCTACCTCACCGGTGCGTGCGTGTGGAGCAGTGCCTCAAAGGCGGGCACGTGGGCCTGCGCCGCGGTGATCACCTCTGCGGTCGACCGTCGGGCGGAGGCGGTGTGCCGCTGTGCGATTGCCGTGAGCGCTGCGATGGGCTCGGGCACGCGCTCGATGCCGTCGACGGTCTCGAGCGGGCCGACGCCGTTCGCCAGCAACCACAGATAGTCGCCAAGGTCGCGCGCGATGACGGTGTACTCGCCTTCAGAGCCCAGGAAGACGACCGGTTGGCGGTCGAGAGGATCGGCTGGGTTACGGAGCCAGAAGGCGGCCAGACCGCCGGCGCCGTCCTGGCCGAAGGCGCGGAATGGAGGAGCGCCGGCCATCGGGGCTTTCGTCCAGCTCTGCCACCACTCCATCATCTCGCCCGACCACATGAACAGGTCGTACGGCTCGAAGTCATGCCCACTGTGCTCGTGGAAGAAGCCCGCCGAATGTGCCTCGACGAGCACCGCGGGCAGCGTCAGGTCCTCGTCCGTCATCGACGCAGTCTAGGGAGTGCCGATCATGGAAGCCACATGATCGCGGCGATCAGGACCATGCTGGATCGGTGGAGGGACACGCGTTTGGCGTAGGGGGTGCGGCCAGGTCACGCCCCTAGACAGTGACCACCGGCACGGCGGCGGTGAGCGCCCAGTCGTGCCCGATGTCGGCGGCCGCGCGCAGCAACCTCGGGAGATGCTCCTCGCGCAGGGTCTCCAGCGAGGTCTCGGCGGCGTGCACCGTCACGTTGATGGCGGCGACGACTCGCCCGTCGCCGTCGCGTACGCCGGTGGCGACGGACCTGATCCCCGGTGCCAGGTCCTGGTCGGCGAGCGCCCAGCCCTTCGCCCGGACCTCGCGCAGCACGGCGTCGAGGTCGCCCGGCGCGGGCTGCCAGCGCGGCGTGATGCCGGAGCGGCTGGGCTCGGCGAGGACGGTCGCCAGCGTGTCCGGTGGGAGGGCCGCGAGCAGCACCTTGCCCATCGACGTCGCGGCTGCCGGAAAGCGGGTGCCGATGGTGACACCAAGCGTGACGATCTTGGGGACGGCCACCCGGGCGACGTAGACGATGTCGCTGCCGTCGAGCTGGGCCATCGAGGTCGACTCGTTGGTCTGCGCGACGAGCTTCTCCATGTGCGGCCGGGCGACGTCCCACATGTTCAGCGCGTTGACGTACGCCATTCCCAGCTCCAGGACGCGCGGGGTGAGGGTGTGGCCGCGGCCGACCGCGCGGACGTAGCCCAGCGATTCGAGCGTGATGAGGATGCGCCGGACGGTGGGGCGGGCCAGGCCGGTGGCGGTGGCGAGCTCGCTGAGCGTCATCGAGGGGCAGGCGGGACGGAAGGAGCGCAGGACGTCGAGGCCACGGGCGAGAGCCTCGATGAAGTCGGGCCCGGCGCCCCTTCCGTTGTCACTCATGTCCTTAATGCTTCCATTGCGCCGACCCGGCGTCCCACTCGGTGTACTGGTACGGGTTCTCCAGGATCGCGGTCTCGGGGACGTCCGGGTTCATTCCCCGCTGCCACGCCTCCTCCCCCATCGTCTCGCGCAGGTGGTCGATGGTCGCGGCCACACTGGCCCGCGCCGCGGCGAGGTCGACGCCGACGAGGCGACCGTCCCGCTTCACGACCCGGCCATCCACCAGCACCGTGTGCACGTCGGCACGCTGGGCCTGGAAGACGACGTGACCGTGCGGGTTCAGGATCGGGAACATCGCCGGCGAGGCGTCGTTCTTGATCAGGACGACGTCGGCCTGACGGCCGGGGGTGAGGGCGCCGATCGTGGCGTCCATGCCGAGCGCACGGGCGCCGCCTCGGGTGGCCCACTCGACTACCTGCTCCGCGCGCAGGTGACAGTGGGTGATGGTCTCCTGCTTGGCGTGCGCCTCCAGGTGCTCCCGGGAGCGGTCCGCGCCGAGCGTGCTCCGCATCGCGGAGAAGAGGTCGCCGCTCCACCACACGCTGGTGTCCATCGACAGTGACACCGGGATGTCGTGGTGGCGCAACTGCCAGGTGGGTGGGTAACCCTGGCCGGCGCTCTGCTCACTCTCGGTCGAGACGGAGACCGAGCCGCCGGTCGCGGCGATCCGGTTGTACGAGTCCTGGGTGAGCGTCGCCGCGTGCACGTACACGGTCGACGGGTTCATGAAGCCGTTCTCGTGCATCAGCCGGATGCCGTCGTCGTTGGTGGCGCCCCACACGCCCGCGTGGGTGGTCACCGCGACGCCCAACTCCCGGGCCACCTCGAACGCGGCCCGTTCCGGGAAGGCGGGGTCACCGGTGACGTCGAACGCCAACTGGAAGCCGGCCAGGTTGCCGCCGTCGATACGGCGGCGGTGGAAGTCGCGGAACTCCGGCGAGGTGGCCCACTCCCACGGCCCCTGCTGGATGTTGCCGTAGGCGAGCACGAACCGCCCGTCGACCGCTTCCAGGGCGTCCACGGCGGCGTCGGCGTGCTCGGGCGTCTGCAACCCGTGCGACCAGTCGACTGTGGTGGTGACGCCGGCGTCGATCGCCTCGATCGCGCCGAGCAGATTGCCGGCATAGACGTCCTCGGGCCGGAACAGCTTGCCCGACTCCAGGTAGTACCAGACGAAGTACTGGGTCAGGGTCCAGTCGGCGCCGTACCCGCGCATCGCGGTCTGCCACAGGTGCCGGTGGGTGTCGACCATGCCGGGCATGAGGATGCCGCCGGTGGCGTCGATCTCCAGGGCGTCGTCGGGTGCGGTGAGACCGACGCCGACCTGCGCGATCCGGCCGCCGACGACCAGCACGTCGGCGCCGGGCAGCACAGTGCGCGCGTCGTCCATGGTGAGAACCAGGCCGTTACGGAAGACCACCGGCCGGTCGGTTGCGCTCATTCGCCACCCTCCTTTCGAAGTACGAGGGGAAACCGGACCGTTGTCCGCTGTGCGGCCAGTCCGAGTGGCGCAAGTGTGGTCCCGGTCACGAAGCGTGTCAAGAGCGCGATCCTCTTCGGCGAAAGCACCGTTGACACGCACTCTGCGGTATCGCAAGCTGTCTCAGCGGACAGGTGTCCGTAGAACGGGCGGAAACATGGTGCAGCATTCGACAGGCCCACTGGCCGGCCTGCTCGTCGCGGACTTCTCCCGGATCCTCGCCGGGCCGTACGCGACGATGCTCCTGGCCGACCTGGGCGCCCAGGTGATCAAAGTGGAGAGCCCCGGTGGCGACGACACCCGCACCTGGATGCCGCCCACCCGCGACGGGATCTCGACGTACTACCTCGGCATCAACCGCAACAAGCGGTCGGTCGCCCTGGATCTCAGGAAACCCGACGACCTGGCCGCCGCACAGGAGTTGGCCCGCCGCGCCGACGTGCTGATCGAGAACTTCCGGCCAGGTGGCCTCGCCCGGTTCGGCCTCGACTACGACACCGTCACCGCGAACAACGACAAGATCGTGTACGCGAGCATCAGCGGCTTCGGCACCGGCGCCGGTAAGGACTTCCCCGGCTACGACCTCATGGTGCAGGCCATCTCGGGCCTGATGAGCCTCACCGGCGACCCGGACGGCTCGCCGTACCGGGCCGGCATCTCCGTCTTCGACGTGATGGCCGGGCTGCACGCCAGCATCGGCATCCTCGCCGCGCTGCACCACCGTGGCGAGACCGGACGAGGCCAGCACGTCGAGGTCAACCTGCTCAGCTCGGCGCTGTCCGGGTTGGTCAACCACTCCAGCGGCTACGTCGCGGGGGGCACCGTCCCGTTCCGAATGGGCAACGCGCACCCCAGCCTCTTCCCGTACGAGCCACTGCCCACCGCCGACGGCGACCTGATCGTCATCGCCGGCAACGACGGGCAGTTCCGCAAGCTCTGCCAGGTGCTCGACCTGCCCGGCCTGCCGGACGACAGCCGTTTCGGGCGCAACCAGGACCGCACGGCCAACCGCGAACAGTTGCGACCCCTGCTCGTCGAACGCCTCGCCAAGCGGACCACTGACGAGTGGTTCCGGGACCTGCTCGCCGCCGGCGTCCCTTGCGCGCCGATAAACACCATCGACGGTGGTGTGGCGCTCGCCGAGGAGCTGGGGCTCGACCCGGTCGTCACCGTCGGAGACGTGCCCGGTGTCCGCAACCCCATCACCTTCTCCGACACCCCGGCCCGGTACGAGCTGCCGCCGCCCGGGCTCGACGAACACGGCGAGGAGATCCGCGCGTGGCTGAAGAACTGAGCTTCCCCACCGGGATCGGCACCTCCGACCCGACCACCATCTCCCTGCTCGGGCAGGACCTGGCCGCCGACCTGATGGGCACTGTGGGCTTCGGCGAGCTGGCATACTGGCTGGTCGCCGGCCGCCGCCCCACCCGAGGTGAGGTACGGGTCTTCGAGGCGGTGCTGGTGGCCCTCGCCGACCACGGCTTCACCCCGACGGCGATCGCCGCCCGACTGACGTACCTGTCCGCGCCCGAGTCGTTGCAGGGCGCCCTCGCCGCCGGCCTGCTCGGCGGCGGCTCCCGCTTCCTCGGTGTCACCGAGGACTGTGGACGCTTCCTCGCCGACACGCTCGCCCAGGCCGGCGAAGTGACCGACTACGACGCGGTGGCGCTCGACGCGGTCACCCGGGCCAAGCAGGAGCGTCGACTGGTCCCCGGGCTCGGACACCCCGTGCACAAGGAGCAGGACCCGCGCACCCCCGTGCTGATCAGGATCGCCACCGAGGAGGGTCTGCACGGCCCGCACCTGCGGCTGTTCGAGGCGATCGGACGCGTACACCAGCAGGTGCTCGGCCGCACCCTGCCGCTCAACGGCGCCGGAGTCTGCGGGGCGGCCCTCGCCGACCTCGGGCTCCCGGTCGAGATGCTGCGCGGTTTCGCCCTGCTGGCCCGCGCGGCGGGGCTGCTCGGGCACATCGCCGAGGAGCGACGGCGACCGCTCGGCATGGACATCTACCGCACCGTCGACCGCAACGCCGTCTACGAACCCTGATCTGCTCCCCCACCCCCGAAAGGAGCGGGAATGGCCTCCATCGTCGCGGTCATCGCCTCCACCCACCACCCCTTCTACTACCGGGCCAGCACCGCCACCGGCGAGGATCGGCCACCGTTCGCCGACGAGTGGACCCGCAAGATCCTGGCGTTCCGGGAGACGTTGACCCGAGCCCGACCCGACGTGCTGGTGATGGTCGGCTCCGACCACTTCCACCAGCTCTGGCTGGACAACATGCCGCAGTTCCTGGTCGGCAAGGCGCCCCACTACGACGCCAACTGGTACAACGAGGAGCGCGAGTTCGGGCTGCCCCGGATGCTGCTCAAGGGCCAGGAGGACCTGTCCGGGCACATCCTGCGGGCCGGGCTCGACGCTGGTTTCGACCTCGCGTTCAGCAACGAGCTGCGCATCGACCACAGCATCACCTGCCCGATCATCACGCTGCGGCCCGAGGCCGACCTGCCGATCGTGCCGATCTACACGAACATCTTCGCGCCGCCGCTGCCGCAGCCGAAGCGCTTCGTCCAGCTCGGCCAGAGCATCCGCGACATCGTCGAGTCGTGGCCGTCGCACCTGCGGGTGGCAGTCATCGGCACCGGCCACCTCTCGTTGGAGCTGGGCGGTCCCCGGCAGTTCGGCCCGCACGGCCCGGACCCGGAGTTCGACCAGCGGGCCGTCGAGTGGATCGCCAACGGCGACCTGGACGAGTGCCTGCGCGAGGTCACCCTGGACAGCCTGCACTCACCGGGCAACGCCACCCACGGCTTCATGGACTTCATGCTGATGATGGGCGTGGCCGGTGCCGGCGTGAAGGCCGACTACGTCGACACCCTCGATCTGTTCCACACCATGGAGGCGTACTTCACCTGGTACCCGAACGGAGCGCCGGCATGAGCAGGTATCTGCTGAACAAGTTCCTCTTCATGATCGACCGGGACCCGGAGCTGGTCGAGCGCTACCGCAGCGAGCCGCGTGAGCTGGTCGCCTGGTGGGAGGCCGAGTGCGCCAACACTGTGCTGAACTGCCACACCGGCGAGGCGAGCACCTGGCTGCGCTTCGACGACGTGGAGCGCGAGGCGTTGGCCACCCACGACCACGTGAAGCTCTTCGAGCTGGGCGCGCACCCGTTCCTCACCCTGACCCTCTTCATCGCCCTCTTCGAGCGGGACAACACCGAGCCGCTGGAATACCAGAAGTCCTACGGCGCGCGGCTGGCCCACTTCTCCATGCCCTACCCGGACATCGCGACGTGATCCGCGCGGCAGTGCTCACCACCTGCGGCGCCGCACCGACGATCGCCGAGCGGCCGGTGCCCGTACCGGCCGACGGTGCGGTGGCGGTCACCGTCGACGCCGTGCCGATCACCCCGCTGGACGTGCTCTGCGCCAGCGGCACCAGCTACTTCGGACCGCCGAGCACCCCGTACGTGCCGGGTGTGCAGGGGGTCGGTCGGCTCGCCGACGGCACCGCGGTCTGGTTCGGCACGTCGGCCGGGATGCGCTCCGGTGTCGACGGCAGCATGGCGACCACCGTCACAGTGCCCACCGTCGACGTGGTGGCGCTGCCGGCCGGCGTACCACTGACCCTGCTCGCGGCCCTCGGCCTCTCCGCTGTCGCCGCGCACGCGGCGCTGACCCACGCCGGCGGCCTCGCGGCCGGCGAACAGGTCATCGTGCTCGGCGCCGGGGGTGTGGTCGGTCAGGCCGCCGTCCAGCTCGCCCTGCTCGGTGGCGCCCGCCGGGTCATCGCCGTGGCCCGGTCGGCCTCGGCGCGGGCCCGCGCCGAGGAACTCGGCGCCGCCGTCGCGGTCCCGCTGCTCCCCGACGACCATGTCGCGTCGATGGCCGACCGGCTGCGCCACGCCGCCGACGGGCCGGTCGACCTCGTCCTCGACCCGGTCTTCGGTGTCCCGGCCGCGGCGGCGTTGCGGGTGCTGCGCCCGGGTGGGCGATTGGTCAACCTGGGTAGCGCGGCCGGCGCGACAGCACCCATCGAGTCCGCCGTGCTGCGCAGCGGCGCGTTGCGGATGATCGGCTACACCAACAACGGGTTGTCGACCGCCGAGCGGGCCGCCGCGCTGACAGTGGTGGCCGGGCACGCGGCGGCCGGCCGGCTCACCGTCGACCACGAGATAGTGCCGTTCGCCGCTATCGCGGAGGCCTGGGCCCGACAGGACGCCGGCACCACCGCCGGCCGGATCGTCCTCGCGCTCTGAGGGGGCCGAGCCCCAGCCAGGGATCGCGGAACCGTGGATAAACCGCACCTGGTTGGGGTTCGGCGGCGGTGCGACGGTCGGTCCATGACACCTTCCACCTACACCGTCGCCGGCCACTGGATCGGTGGCGAGACCGTCACCGGCTCCGCCGGCACCCTTCTCGTCGTGAACCCGGCCACCGGCGAGGTCGTCGCCGAGACCCCGGCCGGCACCGCCGCCGACGTCGACAGCGCCGTCGCCGCCGCCCGAGCCGCCTTCCCGGCCTGGTCGGCGACCACCCCGCAGCACCGGGCGGACGTGCTGCGCCGCCTCGGCGCCGGCCTCGCCGCCCGCACGGAGGAGATCGCTCAGGCGATCACCGCCGAGATGGGCTCTCCGATCGGTATGTCCCGGACCGCCCAGGTCGCGTTCCCGGCCGCCGTGGTCGAGTCCGTCGCCGGCCTGGCCGACGACTTCGCCTGGACCGAGGAGGTCGGCAACTCGCTGATCGTCCGCGAGCCGATCGGTGTCGTCGGCGCGATCACGCCGTGGAACTTCCCGCTCCAGCAGATCGTCTCCAAGCTGGCGCCGGCCCTGCTCGCCGGCAACACGATGGTCTTCAAGCCGTCCGAGAACGCCCCGCTGACCGCGCGCGTCCTCGCCGAGGCCGCCGCCGAGGCCGGCGTACCGGCGGGTGTCTTCAACGTCGTCTACGGCACCGGCGCGACCGTCGGCGAGGCGATCTCCGCCCACCCGGACATCGACATGATCTCCTTCACCGGCTCCACCCGGGCCGGGCAGCGGATCTCCGCGGTCGCCGCGGCGACCGTCAAGCGGGTCGCGCTGGAGCTGGGCGGCAAGGGCGCGAACATCATCCTCGACGACGCCGACCTGCCCGCCGCTGTCGAGCGGGGTCTCATGATGGCGTTCAGCAACGGCGGTCAGGTCTGCGGCGCGTGGCCGCGGATGCTGGTACCCGCCTCCCGCCAGGACGAGGTCGTGGCGTTGGCCGTCGAGGCCGCGAAGCAGTACACCGTCGGCGACCCGGGCGACGAGGCCACCCGGATCGGCCCGATGGCGTCCGAGACCCACCGGCAGAAGGTCGTCGGCTACATCGAGCGAGGCATCGCCGACGGCGCCCGGCTCGTGTTCGGCGGCCCGCAGCGGCCCGAGGGGCTGACCGTCGGGGCCTACGTCCAGCCGACGATCTTCGCCGACGTCGACCCGGCCTCCGCGATCGCCCAGGAGGAGATCTTCGGGCCGGTGCTGACGATCATCCCCTACGCCGACGAGGAGGAGGCCGTGGCCATTGCCAACGGCACACTGTACGGCCTGACCAGCGGCGTCTTCGGTGAGCCGGAGCACGCGTTGGCGATCGCCCGGCGGCTGCGCGTGGGCCAGGTCGACGTGAACGCCGGCCACTGGAACCCGCTCGCCCCGTTCGGCGGCTACAAGCACTCCGGCAACGGCCGCGAGTTCGGCCGCTTCGGGCTGGAGGAGTTCCTGGAAACCAAGTCCATCCAGCGCTAACCGCACCAGCCCCCGCCCCCGCCCCGCCCCGCCCCGCCCCCCGCCCGCGCCGATCTTGCAGTTTCGGTTGCCGACATGGGGTGTTACAACCCTTATGTCTCGACACAAAGTGCAAGATCGCGAAATCAGGGGGCGGGGCGGGGCTGGAGCGCGGGGTGGAACACCGGGGCAGGGATGGTCTGTTGCAATCCATGTGCCGGTCCACCCGCCGGCACCTCGTGATCGGAGACACCGTGGACCGCGCCCAACTCGCCAGCTTCCTGCGCACCCGCCGCGAGGCGCTCCAGCCCGAGGACGTCGGGTTGCCCCGGGGCCCTCGTCGGCGCACCGGAGGGCTACGGCGCGAGGAAGTCGCCACGTTGAGCGGGATGTCCACCGACTACTACAGCCGGTTGGAGCAGCAGCGCGGACCGCACCCCTCGGAGCAGATGCTCGCCGCCCTGGCCCGGGGCCTGCGGCTCACCCTCGCCGAACGCGACCACCTGTTCCAGCTCGCCGGTCACGCCGTTCCGCGCCGCGCGGTGCGGGCCGACCACGTGAACCCGGGAATGATGCGCATCCTCGACCGGATGCACGACACCCCGGCCCAGGTGGTGAACCACCTGGGCGAGACCCTGGCGCAGACCGCCCCGGCCGTCGCCCTGCTCGGTGACGAGACCCGGTACACCGGGTTGGCGCGCAGCGCGCACCACCGCTGGTTCACCGACCCGACGGCACGGCAGCTGCACCCGGCGCAGGACCACCAGACGCAGAGTCGACTGCTCGTGGCGCACCTGCACGCGGCGTACACCCGCGACGGGCGCGGCTCGCGGGCCGCCGCGCTCGTCGACGACCTGCTGGCCAGGAGCCCGGAGTTCGCGCACCTGTGGCGGGAGCACCCGGTGCCCGCCGGCTACTGCCCACCGAAGCACTTCGTGCACCCGGAGGTCGGGGCGTTGGAGCTGCACTGCCAGACGCTGGTGGATCCCGACCAGTCACAGACACTGTTGGTCTTCACCGCCGTACCCGGGTCGCCGAGCGACGAGAAGCTGCGCCTGCTCGCCGTCATCGGCGGTCAGCTCGTCTGACGGCGATCAGCTCGGTCGGGGATAGCGGGCCGGACTGACGCCCAGGTAACGCCGGAAGTGGCGGGTCAGGTGCGCCTGGTCGAAGAACCCGGCCGCGACGGCGGTCTCGACGGGCCGCTGCCCGGCGAGGAGCAGGCGACGCGCCAGCTCGACCCGACGGCCGGTCAGGTACGAGTGCGGTGGCACACCGTGGACCCGGGTGAACGTCCGGACCAGGTGGGTCGGGTGGGCGTGCAGCAGCTCCGCCGCCTCCCCCAGCGTGACGCCCTCGACGGTCCGGGCGTCGAGCAGCTCCCGTAGTCGCACAGCGAGGCCGCGTCCAGGAGGCAGGACACCTGCCGGGGAGCGCTGGCGGAGCTGACGGCGGAGCCGGTCCAGGATGAACGCCAGCCGGCTCTCGGCCTCGAACTCGTCGCCGGGTGTGGCGAGCACCTGGTGCAGGTGGTGAATCCGGTCGCGCAGCTGCGGATCGGCCAGGTCCGGTTCGTCGACGGCCCGGCCGACCAGCTCGGCGTCGAGCGCCGAGGTGTCGAGGTACAGGACCCGCTTGCGGAAGCCGTCCGGTGTGGCGGAGCTGCCGTCGTGCGGCACGTACGGCGGCAGGAGGGTGACCGACGTGCGCAGCGCGCCGTGCCGGTGCCGGTCCAGGTCGAAGCGGACCGCGCCGTCGTCGACGATCAACAGCGTCCACACGTCGTGGATGTGCCGGGGGTAGGCGTGGTCGACGAAATGGGCGTGGAAGACCTCGGCGACCCCGGCTACCGCGGGTCGCCACGCGCTGACGTGCGAGCCCGCCGGGCGGGTGTCCACGCTAAGAACGTACAAGACCGACAGGCGTCGGGGCGGGCAGGCTCGACGGCATGACCGAACCGATCCGCTTTCCCACCAAGATCGCCGTACTGCTCCGCAACGACCTGGCGAGCTGGCAACGGCTGAACGTCACGGCCTTCCTGGTCAGCGGTATCGCGAGCACGCTGCCGGAGCTGGTCGGCGAGGAGTACCGCGACGCGGACGGCACCAGCTACCTGCCCATGTTCGGCCAGCCGGTGCTGGTCTTCGCCGGTGACCGGGCGACGGTGGTCGGCGCGCACTCGCGCGCCCTGGCCCGTGGCCTGCGGCTGGCGATCTTCACGTCCGAGCTGTTCACCACCGGCAACGACCGGGACAACCGCGCCGCCGTGCAGGCGGTCGGACGGGAGAAGCTCGACCTGGTGGGCCTGGCGCTGCACGCGCCGCGCAACGTGGTGGACAAGGTGCTCAAGGGTGCGTCCATGCACCCGTAACGGCATCCGTGGCGACGAAGACATTGATATCGGTGTGTATGACTGTAATGATTAACACGCTTTACAGTTGTTTCGCCGCCCGGAAGGACCCCCCACATGGCGCGACGATCGGCCGGGCTCCTGCCCCGCCGCCCCCGCATCAGACTGACCTCCGCGCTCGCCGCGGCCCTGCTCGCCGTACCGACCGGCCTGATCGTCGGCGCATCGCCCGCGGCGGCGGCCGCGACGGGCGCCATCACCGGGTACGGCGGCAAGTGCGTCGACGTGGCCGCCGCGAACCCGGCCAACAACACACCGGTGCAGCTCTTCACCTGCAACGGCTCCACGGCACAACAGTGGACGGTGGCCGACGACGGCACGATCCGGGCGCTGGGCAGGTGCCTGGACATCGCCGCCGCCAGCACCGCCAACGGCGCCCGGGTGCAGATCTACGACTGCAACGGCACCGGAGCACAGCAGTGGTCGCCCAGCGCCGGGCAACTGGTCAACCCGACCTCGGGCAAGTGCCTCGACGCGACCGGCCCCAACTCGGCCGACGGCACCCCGCTGCAGATCTGGAGCTGCACCGGCACCGCCAACCAGACCTGGGCACTGCCCACCGGCGGCGGCACCACACCGCCGCCCTCCGGTGGTTTCACCCACCCGGGCGTGCTGGTCAGCCGAGGCCAGCTCGACTTCGTCCGTGGCCGGGTACAGGCCGGCGCGCAGCCGTGGGCGGCGGCCTACAACCAGATGATGGGCAGCCGGTACGCCTCCCTGTCGCGCACCCCGGCGCCCCGTTCGGTGGTCGAGTGCGGTTCCTACTCCAACCCGAACAACGGCTGCACCGACGAGCGGGAGGACGCGATCGCCGCGTACACCGACGCGCTCGCCTGGTACGTCACCGGTGACGCCCGGTACGCGCAGAAGTCGATCCAGATCATGGACGCGTGGTCGGCCACCATCACCGCCCACACCGGCAGCAACGCCCCACTGCAGACCGGCTGGGCCGCCTCGGTCTGGCCCCGGGCCGCCGAGATCATCAAGTACACGTACACGAGTTGGCCCAACGCCAACCGCTTCGCCACCATGCTGCGCAACGTCTACCTGCCTGTGGTGCGCAACGGGTCGAACAGCAATGGCAACTGGGAACTGACGATGATGGAGGCCGCCGTCGGCATCTCGGTCTTCCTGGAGGACCGGTCCGCCTACGACGCGGCGGTCAGCCGCTTCCTCAACCGCACCCGTGCCTTCGTCTACCTGCCCAGCGACGGCGCGTTGCCGTACACGATGCCCGGCAGCGGCCTGGACACCAGCGCGGAGATCATCGGCTACTGGCAGGGCCAGTCCACCTTCGTCGCCGGCCTCGCCCAGGAGACCTGCCGCGACTTCGTCCACACCGGGTACGGGATCTCCGCCATCTCGCACGTCGCGGAGACCTTACGGATCCAGGGACGGGACCTGTACCCACAGGTCGGTGAGCGGCTGCGTCAGGCGCTCGGCTTCCACTCGCGCTACCAGCTCGGCGAGGCGCCACCCTCCTGGCTCTGCGGCGGCAGCCTCACCCGGGGCCTCGGGCCGATCACCGAGGTCGGCTTCAACGCGATGAGCACCCGGCTGGGCAACGTCATGACCAACACCCAGACCCTCACGCTGCAACAACGCCCGGCCGGCACCAACAACCTCTTCGTCGCCTGGGAGACGCTGACCCACGCCAACAACCCCAACTGACCAAGCCGTCGTGGGGTGGCGCCACGATGCGGTGCCACCCCACGACGGTGCTCAGTTGTCGGCCCCCAGCGCCTCCACCGGGCTGACCCGCGACGCCCGACGGGCCGGTAGCACCCCGGCCAGCGCGGTCAGCCCGACCAGCACCACGAAGAGCCCCGCCAGCGGCAGCAGCGGCGCGGTCAGCGGAGCCTCGATCCCGAGGGTCTGGACCGCCAACCAGGCGTACGGAATGCCGAGCACCAGGCCGATGGTCGCGCCGATCACCCCGTACAGGCCGGACTCGACGGTGAGCATGGTGCGCAGACCGGTCCGGGACAGCCCGATCGCCCGGAGCAAACCGGACTCGCGTACCCGCTCCACCACCGAGAGCGCGGTCGTGGAGCCCACGCCGACCACAGCGATCAGCACGGTCAGGCTGACCAGACCGACAGCGATCCAGACCAGGGTGCGCACCAACGCGTCGTTGCGGTCCCGTTCGTCGGCGAGCACCGCGAGGCCCACCCCGTCGCTGCCACCGATCGCCTGCCGCAGCGCCCGCACGCCGGCGGTACGACCGTCCTCGCCGGCGCCGGCCGCATCGGCCAGCAGACCGCTGTACGCGGCCGGCACACCGAGCCGGTCCAGGTCGCCCGGATCGGCGAGGATGCCCGCGTGTAGCGGCCCGTCACCGGGCAGGACCGCGACCACCCGCACGTCGACACTGCCGGTGGCGACGGCGAGCGTGACCGTGTCGCCGGCCCGCAGACCCGCGTCCCGCGCGACCCAGCTGTTGAGCACGATCCGGCCGGGGCCACGATCGGTCAGGCTGCCCTGGGCCACGTCCAGGGCGCCGGTGCTCGGCAGCGCGGCCAGGTTCAGGTCGCTGGTCGGATAACCGGCCTCGACGTCGCCGAGCTTGTCCGCGCCGCGCAGCAGCGTGGCGTCACCGACCATCCGGTACGGCACCACCCTCGCCAGCGCGCCGCGCGCCGCCTCGGCCCGGGTCACGACGGCCGGCGGGAGCGTCCCACCGTTGCTGGTGACCTCGAAGTCGGTCGGGGCCGAGAGCGCCATCTCGCGGTCGGCGAGGATCTGCAGCGACGCGCCGCCGATGACCACCCCGGAGATCAGGGTCACGCCGAGCGCGACCACGACAGAGACCGCAGCGGCGCGGCGCGGCGTCCCGCCGATCCCGCCGACCGACATCCGCCCGAGCGGCCCGAGCTGGCGCAGCGGCCAACCCACCACTGCCAGCACCGGGCGTACCAGCAGCGGCCCGAGGGCCACCAGCGCGAAGAACGCCAACGCGCCGGACCCGACCAGCAGGAACAGTGGCATCGACGGGTCGTAGTCCGACTGCTCCGGCTTCGGCAACTGACTGATCGTCCCGACCGCCGCCAGAACCGCGCCGACGGCCAGGAGCAGCCCGAAGACCAGACGCAGCACACCGATGCCGCGACGGCCGGCGGTGACGCTCGCCGCCCGCAGTGCCTCCAGTGGGGAGACCCGGGCGGCTGACAGCGCCGGCGCCAGCACGGCCAGCACGGTGATCACGACGGCACCGATCACCACAGTGACCGCCTCCGCCAGTGGCAGGCCCGGCGAGGAGACCTCGTGGCCGGTGGCGCGCAGGATCGCCGGCAGCGCGTACCCGAGAGTGAGGGCGCTGGCGACCCCGACGACGCCGGCGACCAGCCCGGTCAGGGCTCCCTCGGCGGTCAGGGCCCCCACCAGGGTGGCCCGACTCGCGCCGACCGCCCGCAGCAGCGCGAGCTGCCGCATCCGCTGCGCGAAGACGATGCGGAAGGTCGAGGTGACCACCAGCGCGGCAGCGACGACAGCGACGGAGACGAACATGCCGACCAGGATGAAGAGTCTCCCGACCTGTTGGGCCGCAGCCTGGGCCTCGGCCTCGCGCACCTCGGCGCCGGAGCGGATCGGCTGGCCGGCGACCGCTGCTGTCACCCGTTGGCGGACCGCGTCGGTCGAGGCGCCGGGGGGCACCCGCACGTCGACGCGCTCCACAGTCGTCAGGCGCGCCCAGGCGATCACGGCGCTGTCCGGGGCGTACGCGTCGTAGCCGGCGTCGACGCCGCTCTCCACCAGGCCGGTCACTGTGAGCGGGGCGGGCGTGGTGAGTTCACCGCCGGTGCCGCTGGTGGTGGTGCCGACCGAGAGCCCGAGCCGTTCGGCGGTACGCGGCGTGATCGCGATCTCGCCGGGCTGATCCGGGTAGCTGCCCTCGATCACCCGGACCGTGCTCAGCGGGCCGGTACCCGGATCGGACTGGAGGTTGAGGTACCCCTCGCCGATGGAGACCCCCGTCGAGACCCGGGCCACCGCCTCGGCCACCCCGGGCACGGCCCGGATCTGCCGCACGTCGGCCACTGCGGGTGGCGGCACGTCGACGCTGCCGATCACCAGGTCGGTGACGGCCGGGGTGCCGCTGAGGTTGTCCCGCACGGTCCGTTCGGTGATCTGCTGCACCAGCACGGTGCCGAAGACGACGAACGACGCGACCAGGATCGCCAGGCCGGTCAGGATCAGCCGGCCCGGCCGCCGGGCCGCGGCGGTCGTCTGGGTACGCAGCACCGTCGCCCTCATCGGCGGGCCGCCAGGTCACGCAGGGCGTCGGTGACCGACACCTGGTTCGGCTTGTCGATCTCGCCGGCCAGTCGCCCGTCGGCGAGCAGCACCACCCGATCGGCGTATGCGGCGGCGATCGGGTCGTGGGTGACCATGACGACGGTCTGGCCGAGGTCGCGTACCGAGTCGCGCAGGATGGTGAGCACCTCCGCGCCGGAGCGGGAGTCGAGGTTGCCGGTCGGCTCGTCGGCGAAGACCACCTCGGGCCGCGCCACCAGCGCCCGGGCCAGCGCCACCCGCTGCTGCTGGCCGCCGGACAACTCGCTGGGCCGGTGGTTGAGGCGGTCGCCGAGGCCCAGCACCCGCACCAGGTGCGCGAGGAGTTCGGCGTCGGGCTGCCGACCCGCGAGGTCCAGCGGCAGCGTGATGTTCTGCGCGGCGGTGAGCTGCGGCAGCAGGTTGAAGGACTGGAAGACGAAACCGATCCGCTCCCGGCGTACCCGGGTCAGCGTCCGGTCCGACTGGCCGGTCAGCTCCGTGCCGCCGAGCAGGACGCGACCGGAGGTGGCCGTGTCGAGACCGGCGAGGCAGTGCATCAGTGTCGACTTGCCGGACCCGGACGAGCCCATGATCGCGGTGAACTCGGCCCGGCCGAAGCCGACCGAGACCCCGTCCAGGGCACGGACGGCGGTGTCGCCGCTGCCGTACACCTTCACCAGGTCGACCGCGGCGACCGCGGCGTGGCTGGTCTCCGGCGGGGCGTGGGTTGTCATCGTTCCTCCAGTGGCTGCGTGGTGACCGGCAAAGCGTCGCCGCCACCGGCGGGTGGGCGCATCGGCCCGGGGCCGGGTATCGCCGGTGCCGGGTCTGCCTTTTGGCCGATCCGTCACCTCCACCGGGCTGGCTACGCTGGGTCACCATGAGCACGCCGGATCTTCGACGATGGTGGGTACGCCTGGCCCAGGCCGCCGGGCTGGTGGCCATGGGGCTGCTCGTCCTCTTCGACCTGCGGTTCGGCGCGCCGGAGAGCCTGGCCGCTCTCCTGCTCCTGCTGGTGCGGATGGGGCTGGCGATGGCGACGGTGCCGCTCTGGCTGCCGGTGCACCGGCTGGGTTCGCGGCTGCTGCCGCTGGCCGCGCTGGTGCTCGCCTGCGCCTCACTGGCCGTGACGGCAGCCGTCCTGGTCGTCTTCAACGGCAGATATCTGATGAGCAGTAGCTGGGGGCTCGCCGAGTCGGCCGGGTTGATCGGGGTGGTCTTCGTGGTGGCCCGCTGGGGTGCGCCGCGGCTCGCCCCGTGGGCGGCGGTGGCCGCCGGGCTCGCCGTGGCCGCGTTACCGCTGCGCGTCGGCACCGAGAGCCTGCTGGTGATCTTCGGGTTGCTCCAGGTGCTCGCCGCGGCCGGCGCCGCCGGGGTGGGGCTCTACCTGCGGATCGTGGCCGCCGGACGAGACCGGGCCATCGCGCTGGTCCGGGCCGAGCAGCGTGCCGAGTTCGCCCGGGACCTGCACGACTTCATCGCCCACCACGTCACCGGCATCGTGGTGCAGGCACAGGGTGCCCGGTTCGTCGCCGAGCAGGACCCGCAACGGGTGATCGTCGCACTGGAGCAGATCGAGCGGGCCGGCGCGGAGACGATGGCCTCGATGCGGCGGATGGTCGGCATCCTGCGCAACCCGGACGCGCCGCCGGACGCGCCGCTGGCGCCACTCGCCGGGGTGACCGAGCTGGAGCCGCTACTGACCGGATTCAACGGCGCGGCGAACGCGCCGGCTCGACTGCACGTCGACGGCGATCTGAACGGACTACCTGTGGAGGTGTCGACGTCCGCGTACCGGGTGGTGATGGAAGGGCTGACCAACACCCGCCAGCACGCGCCGGACGCCCGGTCCGTGTCCGTGGCCGTTCGGCGTACCCCGGACTGGTTGCTGGTCCGGGTCGCCGACGACGGCGCGTCGCCGCGGACCGCGCCGGCGCGGGGGCACGGCTTCGGCCTGATCGGCCTCACCGAGCGGGTACGCGCCCTCGGCGGCACGATCACCGCCGGGCCCGGCGTCGCCGGTGGTTGGGTGCTCGACGCGGCGTTCCCGCTCCGGGTGGCGGTGGCCCGGTGATCCGGGTGCTGATCGCCGACGACCAGGCCATGGTCCGGACCGGCTTCGGCATGATCATTGGTGCCCAGTCGGACATGGAGGTGGTCGGCGAGGCCGCCGACGGCGTCCAGGCCGTCGAACTGGCCCGACGACTGCGCCCGGACGTGGTGCTGCTGGACATCCGGATGCCCCGCCTCGACGGTCTCGAGGCTTTGCGGCTGCTCGCGGGGCCGGGCGTCGCCGACCCGATCCGGGTGGTCGTCGTGACGACCTTCGACCTCGACGAGTACGTGCACACAGCGCTTTCCAACGGCGCGTGCGGCTTCCTGCTCAAGGACTCCGGCCCGGCCCTGCTGGTGGAGGCGGTCCGCGCGGCCGTGTCCGGCGACGCGCTGATCAGCCCCTCGATCACGGTACGTCTGTTGGAGCACCTCAGCTCGCCATCCCCGGCGCGCGACGACGGTGGCCTGTCGCCACGGGAACTCGACGTGGTGAAGCTCGTCGCCAGGGGCCTGACCAATGCCGAGATCGCCACCCAGCTCTTCATCGCCGTGGGCACCGTCAAGACCCACCTGGCGAGCGTGCAGATGAAACTCAAGGCCCGCAACCGGGTCGAGATCGCCGCCTGGGCCTGGGAACGCCGCCTCGTCGGCTGACGGGACACCGACCTGGCCACAGCTGCCCTAAAATTTAGGTCAGTCTATGCCTGGTCCGCTGCGGACACCCGGAAGCGAGGACTTCATCGTGCGTCATCATCCGTTCCGAGGTATCCGGTCCAGGGCCGCCGCGATGATCGCGTGCACACTGACAGCAACCCTGGTCGCGGCGGGCGCGACCCCGGCGTACGCCGCCGCCGACGACACCGAACGACCCACCGCACCCGGCCCGATCACAGTCGTCGCCATCGACACCACCTCGGTCGAGCTGACCTGGGCGGCCTCGACCGACGACGTGGGGGTGGTCCGCTACCCGGTCGGCGCGCGATTCGAGGACTCCGGCGCCCAGTATTCGACCGACACCAACAGCATCCGGATCACCAACCTGCGGCCCTCGCGCACGTACACCTTCTCGGTGTGGGCTCTGGACGCGGCCGGCAACAGTTCAGTGTCGAACCCGACCCTGCGGCTGACCATGCCACCAGGGGACGACCAACCGCCGAGCGCGCCGGGTCAACCGGTGGCGTACGACGTCGCCGCCACACTGGTGTGGCTTCGCTGGGCCCCCTCGGTCGAGAACGTCGTGCTGGATCGGTACGAGGTGTTCCGGGTCGATGCCGGCGGCACGCTCACCCGGGTCCGCGAGCTGTACCAGTACCCGCCCACGCCCACCATGACCCAGATCAGCGGGCTGACGCCGAACACCACGTACACCTTCGTGGTGCGGGCCCGCGACGAGGTCGGAAACCTGTCCCCGCTGTCCGCGCCGGTCACTGTCACCACCCTGCCGCCGCCGCCGAGCTGCGCGGTCCGATCCGCCGTACGGCAGTGGCCGGACGGCTTCGTGGCCCACCTCGTCGTCGAGAACACCGGCACCACTGCGGTCGAGGGGTGGACGATGACGTGGCGGTTCTGGGCCAGCCAGCAGGTCCACGGCATCTGGGGCGCGACGGTCGTCGACCGCCTCAACAACAGCTACCTGCGGGTGCGCAACACCGGTCGCAACGCCGTGATCCCGCCCGGCGGCACTGTGTCGCTGGGGCTCGTCGCCTCCGGCACGCAACTGCCGGAGGAGATCACGCTGAACGGCGGCCTCTGCACAGTGGCAGACGAACAACACTCGACTGCGCCTCGTCGGCTGAGCGACGTCTAGCGGGTGAGGCGTGCGATGAGGGAAGCGCCGAGAAGCACCAGGATCGCAACCTTGAGCACTTCGAGCCCGATGTAGCCCAGGTGCAGGACGGACGGCGGTGGCTGGTGGCCGTCGATGATGAGCTGGGCACGTCGGTCGAGCAGTGGGCGCAGGACGACGGCCTGGGTGAGCAGGATCAGCCACAGCCCACCGAGCGCGCTCCATCGAGCGGGGCCGATCGCGGAACCGAGCACTGTGATGGTCAACGCCGCCAGTAGGGCGATCTCGGCGATGTTCAGGCCGCGGAACACCAGACGACCGATGCCGAGGCCGAGGGGCAGGGTGATGCCGGGCGCCCGGAACTTCAGTGGCGCCTCGATGAACGAGATGGCCAGCACCATACCGAGCCACAGGAAAGGCAGGGCGAGTTGCAGTGACTCTCTGATCCTGGTCATGAGGGTGTGGTTCCTTCGGGGCGGAGGATGTGGGCGAGGCACACGCCGGGACGGGCGAACGGCACGAGCTCCGTGGTGTTGCCGGGGCCGACCGCCTCGGCGGCGGCCTGCAGGAGCCCGCGGTGCAGGCCGCACACGACGTCCGGGTGCTCCCGGGCGACAGTGATGAACGGGCAGGTGGGCAGCTCTATCCGGCTGACTGCGGGCTCCTCGACGGTGACGACCGGCTCGAAGCCCAGCTCGGTGAACAGCGCCACGACGCGCGTGGTTGCCGCGGCGAGCGGATCGGCGCCGTCGGCGGGTGGGCTGACAGTGGTGGAGCGCAGCCAGGACCGGCCGGCCGCCTCCGCGAGGTCCTCCACGCCTCGCCTGTCGATCTCGGCGGCCAGCAGCTCGCTGAGGAACTGGTAGCCGGACGCCGGGATCGCCGGAACGACACTGCGGTAGACGGTCTGGGGGCGCCCTCGGCCACGCGGCTGCCCCGGGCCGGCGACGACGAACCCCGCCTGCACCAGAACGGCAAGGTGGAAGCGGACGGTGTTGGGGTGCAGGCCGCTGACGGCGGCCAGTTCCTTGAGATCCATGGCACGACCAGCGACGCGCAGCTCATCAAGGAGACGGCGGCGGCTGGGGATCGCCAGTGCGCCGAAGGTCACGTGTGAATCCACGCGGCTATTTTATACGATGAGCGTCGTGAGAAAGGGGCGACCGTGACGACCGACATCTCCCACCGCGCCGATATCGCCGCCGTGGTGACCGAGTTCTACGCCCGGGCCTTCGCCGACGACCTACTCGGCCCGGTCTTCATCGACGTGGCACGAATGGACCTGCCCGCCCACCTGCCGATCATGTGCGACTTCTGGGAGACCGTGCTGTTCCGAACGGGCTCCTACCAGCGCAACGCCCTGAAGCTGCACGTCGACCTGCATCGCAGGGAACCGCTGACCGATCGACACTTCGAGCGCTGGCTGACGCTGTGGTGCGCCACCATCGATGACCGGCACACCGGCCCCAAGGCGGAGCTGGCCAAGCTCCAGGCAAGCCGAATCGCCCAGTCCATGCTCCGCCGACTGGCCGGCGGCACGGGCAGCGAACACCACACCATCCGCGCGGTGGCAGACAAGTAACACTCGCGCACGAGGTCTGGCGCGCGCCGCGACAACTTGCGACGCTAGCGCCTGTGTATGACTACGACCTGTTGGTGCTGGGCTCCGGACCCAGCGGTCAGAAGGCCGCGATCGCTGCCGCCAAGCTCGGCAGGCGGGTCGGCATCGTGGACCGCCGCGACATGATCGGTGGGGTGTGCATCAACACCGGCACCATCCCCTCCAAGACACTGCGCGAGGCAGTGCTCTACCTGACCGGCCTGAGCCAGCGGGACCTCTACGGCAGCAGCTACCGGGTCAAGGAGGAGATCACGGTCAGCGACCTGGCCGCCCGGACCCAGCACGTCATCACCCGACAGACCGACGTCATCCGCAATCAACTGGCCCGCAACCGGGTCGCGATGATCACCGGCACCGGGCGTTTCGCCGACGCGCACTCGATCTGGGTCGACGGTGGCTCCGGTCGCGAGTCCAAGGTGACCTTCGACAAGATCGTCATCGCCGCGGGCACCCGCCCGGCCCGCCCGGACAGCGTCGACTTCGACGACCGGACGATCGTGGACTCCGACGGCGTCATCAACCTCCAGGCCGTACCCCGCAGCATGGTCGTGGTCGGCGCCGGCGTGATCGGCATGGAGTACGCCTCGATGTTCGCCGCCCTCGGCACCAAGGTGACTGTGGTGGAGCGCCGCGAGCGGATGTTGGATTTCTGCGACGACGAGGTCGTCGAGTCACTCAAGTACCACCTACGTGACCTGTCCGTGGCGTTCCGCTTCGGCGAGGAGGTGGCCGCCGTGGAAAAGCACCAGACGGCGGCGCTGTGCATCCTCAAGAGCGGCAAGAAGATCGTCGCCGACACGGTGATGTACTCGGCCGGGCGGCAGGGCCAGACCGACGACCTGGCACTGGAGGCGGCCGGACTGGAGGCGGATCGACGCGGCCGGATCACTGTCGACGCCAACTACCGCACCTCGGTGGAGAACATCTACGCCGTCGGCGACGTGATCGGCTTCCCCGCGCTCGCGTCCACCTCGATGGAGCAGGGCCGGCTGGCCGCACAACACGCCTGCGGCGAACCGATCCGGGAGATGCACGGCCTACAACCGATCGGCATCTACACGATCCCGGAGATCAGCTTCGTCGGGCAGACCGAAGCACAGCTCACCGAGAGCTCCACACCGTTCGAGGTGGGCATCGCCCGCTACCGCGAGTTGGCCCGGGGTCAGATCGTGGGCGACTCGTACGGCATGCTGAAGCTGCTCGTCTCCCCCGAAGACGGCCGGCTGCTCGGGGTGCACGTCTTCGGCACCGCCGCCACCGAGATCGTCCACATCGGTCAGGCCGTGATGGGCTGCGGCGGCACTATCGACTACCTGGTCGACACGGTGTTCAACTACCCGACGCTGGCCGAGGCGTACAAGGTCGCCGCCCTGGACGCGTCCAACAAGATCCGCAACATCACCCGCATCGACGGTTAGCCACCGCCTCCGACCTCCACCAGCTCCGCCAGATGGGCGCGGTAGTTCGGGCAGATCGAGATGTCCTCGTGTGAGCAGGTCAGCCCGGCCTCAAGCAGATCGAGTGCCGACCGCAGCGCCGCCATCCTGGCTTGGAGCGAGCTGTGGTTGCGGCGCAGCACGTCCTTGCGGGCGGCCGGGTCGCGCGCGGCGAGGAACGCCCGGATGTCGGGCAGCGGCAGGCCGGCCTGCTTCGCGCGCAGGATCGAGGCAACCCGGAACAGGTCGTCGCGGGTGTAGCGGCGACGGCCGCCGGTGACCCGGGCGGGACAGAGCAGGCCCACCGATTCCCAGTGCCGCAGGACGTGCGCCGGCAGGCCGAAGTGGTCGGCCACTTCGCCGATAGTCATCGGGCTTGACTTCATGTCGACATTAAGTCCGACGATGGCGGGCATGTCCAGTCTTCTTGCTGTCCTCGATGCCATCGAGAGCGCGCCTGCGGCCGTCCAACTGCGCACCCGTTCCTACGAGTTGCTCGGCGACCTCGCCGGCCGAACCGTCGTCGACGCCGGCTGTGGCAGTGGCCGCGCCGTCGCCGAGCTGGCCGAGCGCGGCGCCCACGCGGTCGGCGTCGACCTCGACCCCGAGATGATCGCCGTGGCCCGACAGCGTTGGCCTGCCGGCGAGTTCCGTGTCGGCGACGCCGCCGAGTTACCGCTTGAGAGCGGATCGGTGGCCTTCTACCGGGCGGACAAGGTGTTGCACGTGCTCGACGACCCAGCGCGAGCCGTGGCCGAGGCCCGCCGGGTGCTCGCACCGGGCGGCCGGGCCGTCCTGCTCGGCCAGGACTGGGACATGATCGCCATTGACTCGGATGAGCCGGAAACCACTCGTCGGCTGGTCCTCGTCGTCGTGCCGATGTTCCTCGTCGCCGCCCAGGCCTGAGAGGGAAGGTGGGTCGAACTCGGTGAACTGCTCCCCCACCGATGTCGGTGCTGCCCGCTACCGTGCCGGCACTGTTGCGCCGAGGCACAGCGCCATGCCGGCACCGAGCGGCTGACCCGCGAGCACCTGGCCGCGATCGAGGGGCTGGCGGAGCAGAGATGGTTCGGCCCCACGTCCCCCACTGCCCTCGGTGATCAAGAGGTTTGCGTCATCCTGTCTGGCGTGGCGTGACGCGAACCTCT
>NZ_JBEZGJ010000095.1:0-28003 GCF_040649965.1 Micromonospora sp. NPDC048843 | reverse complement strand
CCAGCAACCCCGAGATGGGGAACTGCTCCATCGAGGCGAGGACGTTCGTCGTGACGTAGTCGAAGGGCCCCTCAGGGTGCCCCCAGAACCCGTCGAGGTTGCCGTTCTCGTACAGCGCCGCCAGCGGCGCGAAGACGAACGCGGTGACCAGCAAACAGGCCCACAGCCCGGGGAAGACCCGCAGGACACGGGCGCGGACGTACTGGCGCAACGTGGAGCGCAGCGCGCTGTCGGTGATGAGGAATCCCGAGATCAGGAAGAATCCGTACAGGCAGAGGGTGCCGAGGTCGCTCTGGCGGCCGAAGGTGGCCGCGCCGAGGTTGTGCTGGCCGAAGCCGAGCGGACCGGCGTGCGCGATGATCACGCCACACGCCATCGCCAGGCGCAGGACGCCGAAGGCGTTGTGCTGGGCGGAGTATCTGCCCTGCAGCGTCGCGGAACGCTGCCCGTTCAACTTCGCCTGCACCTGACGACTCCTCTGATCACTGAACTGTTTGGACCGACGGATCGGAGCGCTGCCGATCGATGTGCCAATTATCAGTGGGTAAAGGAGGTTTGTCCGGAAATTGGGATGATTGTCCAGGTTGCCCGCCGTCAGCCGATGGCGGCGGTGGTGCGGCGACGCTGCGCGACCCGACGGGCCGGCACGTTCAGCAGCCCCGCCAGGGCAACGACTGAGCGGTCACTCGCCCGCCCGTCGCCGAACGGCGAGCCGACGACGGCGGCCCGCCCGCTGGCAAGGTGGCGCAGCCCGGCCGACAGGAGCCGTTCGGGATCGGTGCCCACCAACTCACCGCGGCCCGGCGTCAGGGCCTCCGGACGTTCCGTGGTGTCCCTCGTGACCAACAACGGCACCCCCAGTGTGGCGGCCTCCTCCTGGAGCCCACCCGAGTCGGTGACGACAAGGTCGGCCGCCCGTAGCAGCCCGACCATCTGTGGATAGGGCAGCGGTGGCGTGACCCGGGCGTTGGTGACGCCCGCGAGGCCCGTGGTGACCTCCGCGCTGAGCTGCGGGTTCGGGTGGGTGACCATCACGATCTGGGCGTCGGGGCACGCTCGCGCCAGGCGGCGGAGCCCGTCGACAGTTGCCGCCACCCCGTGGCCCCAGTTCTCCCGTCGGTGCACAGTGGCCACCACCAGCTTGCGGGCCCTGTCGACCCACTCCGGTGCCTGGGCCATGCCGCGCTCGATCAGGTCGTGTAGGGCGTCCACGACGGTGTTGCCGGTCACCACTATCGCGCCGGGGCGAATGCCCTCACCGATGAGGTTCGCCCGGGCCGCCTCAGTTGGCGCCAGGTGCAGCGCGGCGATACGGGCGAGCATGGCCCGGTTGGCCTCCTCCGGGAAGGGCCGGTCCAGGTCGTTGGTCCGCAGTCCGGCCTCCAGATGGACGACCGGAACGTGCCGCCAGAACGCGGCAGTCCCGCCGGCCAGGGCGGTCGTGGTGTCCCCTTGCACCACGACCGCCGCTGGACGGTGGTGTGTGAGCAGCTCGTCGATTCCCGTGATCAGTGCCGCCGCCAGTTCGGCAAGCGAGCCGGTACGCCGTTGCGGACGCAGGCTCACCTCCGGGCGGAGACCGAACGGGGCGAGTGCCTCGGCGACGCGTCCCGGCTGTTGACCGGTATCCGCCACCCGTACCGTGAACCTCGGATCATCGAGGAGACGGCGGATCAGAGGCGCGGTCTTCACTCCTTCCGGCCTGGTGCCGGCGAGGATCAGGACCTCTCGCGGTGTCGAACTGCTCGCACACATGTCGGGTCAGCTCCTGGCAGCCGCGCGGCGACGCCGGAGGAGCGAGATCCCGCCGGTGGTGCCGGCCACGAGCGCGCCGAGACCGAGCGCGAGCGGTGCCCCGGCGAGCGGGATCACCGGAATGGGGGGCGCGACCGCGTTGGCCCCGCAGCTCGACGTGCCGATGGTGACTCCGGCCAACGCACCGCCGAGCGCCGTCAGGTTCAGCGCATTGACGGTGAGCTGGCCGACGCCCGAGCTGGACTGGCCGTTGAGGGTCAGGTCGATCAGCCCCGGGATGCTCAGCCCGGTGTTCGGCGCCGGGTTGACCGGCAGGCTGAGCAGGGTCGTCTCGATGCCCAGGATCGTCGAGACGATCCGGGCGTTGACCAGGCTCGCGGTGCCCGTCGCCGACGGGCTGCTGGTAGCGGTGCACGACGAGTAGATGGCGTCGGCGACGAGTGAGATCGTGGCGAGGCCGCTGGTCCCGAGGGTCAGCGTCACCCCGGCGCCCGGCGTGACGAGGCACGACCCGCCGGGACCGATGGTGATCGAGCCGCCGGTGCCGAGCACACCGGCGCAGGCCGCCGACGTGCCGTCGTTGAACGCCCGGACACTTTGGCTCAGCACACCGGCCGTGATGACGGTCTGCGCGCCGAGCACGGCCAGCGGGGGATTCTGGTTACCGGAGATCGACTCGGTGGTGCCGTCGTTGGTGGCAGACGCCGTGCCGGAGCTGGCGAGGCCACCACCGAGCAGGCTGATCTGAAGTGCCGAGGCGGACGACTGGGAGGTGTCGGCCATCGCCGGAGAGGCCGCCAGGACGACCATGGCGAGACCACCGGCCAGCACCGCTGCGGTGCGGGCGAGACCGGATCTAACTCGTGGCATAGATGTCTACTTTCTGGTGTGGGCGATTGCGGGGCGGTCTGTGGTGGGGGTGGTGAGGTGCGAGAGGTGACTGAGGTGCCGGGGCGGTCGGATCGACCGTGGCCCGTCGTTGCGGCCCGACCGGCGTGCCGGTTGGGCCCGTCGTGGCTGGGCCGGCACTGCGGCGCGACCCACTGCCGCCTGGCCGACGGCCACTCGACCCACGGCCCGAGCCGGGGCCGGTTGGGGCTGTGGATCGGCGGCACGGGCGGTCTTCTGCCAGTCCGTGCGGGCCGTCACCATGCGGGCGAAGGCCAGCCAGACCGCCAGTGACTGGGCGTAGCTGTAGAGCCAGTGGCAGACGCCGAGCAGCAGGGCCTTGGGTATCGACAGCTGCGGCTCACAGCGGATCCGGTAGACGATGCCCCACAGGGCGAACGGTCCGATGCCGAAGACGAGCACGAGCGGGGGTACGCCCCAGCCGCCACTGTTCCACCAGCCGCGCAGCCCACCCATCGTGTTGTCGATGTAGTAGGACATCACCACCAGGCAGGCGACGTAGATCGGTGTGCCGAGCAGCTGGGTCCACGGCGCGGCCAGGAAGTGGGCGATCTCCAGGGTGGCCGAGTTGCGGATGCGCGGCGAGCGCAGCACCTTGCCGAGGTAGCGGCCACACTGCATCGACCCCTGGGCCCAGCGGGTGCGCTGCCGCACCAGCGGGCGGATCCGGGTCAGCGCCTCCTGGGCCACCCAGCTCTCCGGGCAGTACTCGGTGCGACCGCCGGCCAGCAGGATGTGCAGGCCCAGCTCGAAGTCCTCCAGGAGGGCGCCGTGCCACGGTGTGCCGTGCTGATCGGCGATCTCGTTGAGCAGGGACAGCCGGGTGAACTGCCCGTTGCCGCCCATCGCCACGCTGCCGGTGCGTCGCCGTAGCGACTGCATGGCGGCGATCGGGGCGCGGAACTCCATGTCCTGTAGCCGGATCAGCAGCCGTCCCCAGCGACCGACATCGGTCGGCTGCGCGTACCGGCGCGGCGCGCACTGGAGCATCCGCACCTCCAGCTGTACCGCGCCGACCTGCGCCGAGCCGAAGTACTGACGGCCGGAGAGGGCGACCGGGCCCTGGGGGTCGAGTCGGCTGTCCGCGTCCAGGACCCCGACGATCACCCGGGTACGGTCCGCGTTGGCGGGCAACCACTGCTCGATGCGTTGCCAGGCGGCGTTGAGCGCGGCGCCCTTGCCCTGTCGCGCGTCCGGCAGTTGACGCTGGACGACGTGCACCCGCGGTTGGTCGGTGAACGCGGCCAGTTCGGCCAGTGTGCCGTCGTCGGACGCGTCGTCGACGCACCAGACGGTCGCCTGCGGGAAGTCGCAGAGCAGACGCCGCACGGTGTCGCCGATGACCGACGCCTCGTTGCGGCACGGCACGATGATGTGCCAGTCGAAGCCGTCCGGGCTGCCGCCCCGACTACGTCCGCTCTTCAGGTGGAACACCAGGATGCTCAGCACGTACGCGCAGAAGCTGACGCACAGCAGGAACGCCGCGGTGTTGAGCAGGGCGAGCGACTGCGTCTCAGTGGACACCGGCGACCGTCCCGGAGATCCGCTTGGTCCGGCTGACCAGGACCACGAAGAGGATCGTGACGGCGATCAGACCGGCGGTCGTGATCACCGAGCCGATCAGCACGTGGCTGCGTTCGTAGCCCAGTTTGAAGCCCCAGGTCTGCATCGAGACCACCACCGCGCCAAGTCGGAGCTGGTTCACAGTGACCAGCAGCACGACGGCCATCGCCAGGGCGTTGAGTCCACGCGTCAGCGAGATGCGGCGGAAGCCGACCAACGTCGACGCGAGCACGATCGGCGGGATCAGCAACATGGCGACCGAGCAGCCGCTGGAGACCATGAAGCCGACCCAGCGCTCGTCCAGTGGGAAGATCACGGCCGCGCCGATGGACTTGGTGTCCGCCAACCCGACAGCGTTGACGAGATGAGCGTTCAGCCACGCCTCAGCGCTGGCGATGTCGTGCCACCGCCAGAGCATGGCGACGGCGGCGGCGACTCCGATCAGGCCACCTGCGCTGGCGCGCAGCCACGACCCGCGTCGGGCACCTGTCATCGCTCGCGGCCCAGCATGGCGACGAGCCACAGTGCCAGACCCAGCACTACCAGCCCGACGCCGACCAGCAACCAGGACTGAACGGCAACCCCGGTGGCGGCAAGGCCACCTCCGATGTGTGGCCCCTTGGTGGGTACTCCGTACATGCCAACTCCCTCGCTAACTCGAAGGCCAGAATGGCACCGCAGAATCGGGCAAAGAGGATAAAGCGGCATAGAGACCCTAAAGAGTGATTAAATGCTTCATGAGTGTGGCAGGCGGGTGATCCGAACGGCTGCATCCCTTGCCCCGCAACAGGTTCAGCGTCCCGAGAGTTCGTGCAGAGGTGGTCAAGATGGTGACCGGTATCCCCGGCCGCACGGTCACGCCGGCGCCGTCGAGGTGGCGGGCGATGGCAGGCTGGAAGAAGGCGGGCCTCGCCCTGCTCCTGATGTTCGGCGTGCTCTGCGCGGGCCTCGTCACCGTCGGCTTCGGCCTGAAGCACCGGTACGAGAGCCGCGTGCAGCGCGAGGACATCCTCGGTCAGGGCACCCACGACGACCGCCGGTGGGAGTCGGGCCCGCTCAATCTCCTGCTGCTCGGGTCGGACTCCCGCGACGGCGAGCCGGACCAGGCCCTCTACCCCGGGCAGCGGTCGGACACCATCATGCTGGTGCACGTCAACGCCGCACGGGAGGCGGCCACCGTCGTCTCCATCCCCCGGGACAGCTACGTCGACGTGCCCGCGGCGGGGCAGACCTGGGCCGGCGGTCCCAACAAGATCAATGCCGCGTTCGCGTTCGGCGGGGCCGCGCTGGCCGCCGAGACTGTCGCCAAACTCACCGGGCTACCACTCGACGGCGTGCTGGTGGCCAACTTCGCTGCCGTCCGCAAGCTGGTGGACGCTGTGGAAGGGATCAACGTGTGCCTGCCGTACACCGTCAAGTCCTCGGACACCGGCGCCACCTGGCCCGCCGGCTGCCACGACCTCGACGGTAAGGCGGCCGACGACCTGATGCGCCAGCGGCACGGCGTGCCCGGCGGAGATTTCGGCCGCATCTACGACCAGCAGCTCGTGGTACGCGCCCTGGCCGAGCGGGTCACCGCGACCAACCTGCTCACCAGCCCGACCCGACTCGACCGGGTGCTCACCACCGCTGCCGAATCGCTTGTCGTCGACCGCGACCTGAACCTCACCGACCTCGCCCTCGTGCTGCGCAAGGTGAAGCCGGAGACGGTCCAGTTCGTCACCGTCCCGTTCAGCGACGCGAACCTGCAGACGCCGGCCGGGTCCGCGGTGCGGCTGGACGAGGTCCAGGCTCCGGCGCTCTTCGCCGCCCTACGCGAGGACCGGGTGGCGCAGTGGGTCGCGGCCAACCCGCAGACACCACCGGCCAACTGAGCACGGGCACGAAGACGGCGGGTGGGAGGTCCCTGGGACCTTCCACCCGCCGAGTCTGTCGGCCCAGGTCTAGCGCGACCGCCGCCAGTAGCGGCAGGTCCAGTCCACCTGGTGCAGTTCGTCCTCGATGCCGTGCTCGGCGCGGAAGTCGTCGACGGCCTGCTTGCAGCCGCGTACCGCGTGGTAGTCGTCGATGATCACGTAGCCTCCGACGGAGAGCTTCGGGTAGAGCGAGCGCAGCGCCACCATCGTCGAGTCGTAGAGGTCCCCGTCGAGACGCATTACCGAGATCTGCTCCACCGGCGCGGTCGGCAGGGTGTCGGAGAACCAGCCCTTGAGGAACCGGACCTGGTCGTCGAGCAGCCCGTACCGCTCGAAGTTCGCCTTCACCTGCTCCAACGACACCGCCAGGAAGGGCACCTGCCAGAGCGCGTCCTCGACGTCCTCGACCCGGTGGGCAGCCGGCTTCGGCAGACCGCGGAACGAGTCCGCGACCCACACCGTCCGGTCCCGGTCGCCGTAGGCGCGCAGCATCCCGCGCATGAAGATGACCGCACCGCCCCGCCACACACCGGTCTCGATCAGGTCGCCGGGCACGCGCCGCTCCAACACGTCCTTGACGCATCGCTCCAGGTTGTCCAACCGCCGCAGCCCGATCATGGTCTCGGCCTCCGGCGGCCAGTCCCGGCCGGTGGCCCGCGCCTCCGCGTCGAAGGGGAACTGGAGCACCAGCTCCAGGCCCTTACGTTGCAGCAGGTGCCGGCCGCGCTGGAGGATCCGGCCGTGCAGGGACCCCTGACGTGGGTGGTAGGGCATCCACGTCTCGCGGAAGACGTAGCGGGTCAGCGCCTTCTTGAGCAGATCGCAGTAGAGGGCGCGGGGATCGTCCAGCGACGGCTCGGACGCCTGTGTGGGTATCAACATCTCACTCATCGGCCTATCTCCTTGTCAGTGTCGTTTGAAGCCAGCTGGGCGGGCCGCCTGTCGTTGGCGGGCCGCCGACCGTCGCTCGTCCGTCGTCAGCCCCGCCGATCGGCGTCGCCGACGGCTACCGCCCGTCGCAGCACGATGGGCCCGGTGGAGGGTTGTTCCGCACTTGGCAGCCCGGCGGCCAGCAACTCCTGCCCGAAGACCGGCCAGCGTTCCGTCAGGTTGGCCACCGGGGTGTCCGGGGAAGGCTCCGGCGGCGCGGCCTCCGCCACCGGCGACCGCCAGACCGTCTCGGGCCGGGCCAACGGTCGGCCCAGAACACCCGCTACGGCGGGACCGCCGCCCCAGGCCGGAGCCGCGGGCTCCGGTTGGGCGGGGGGCGTCGGCACCTGCTCGGGCCGTTCCGGGACATCCGTCACCACCGGATTCGGCTGGGTGACGGCATCCTCGATCCGGGTCGGCTCTGCCGGCGCCTCCGAGGGCGCCCCCGTGCCGTACGTGGTGCGCCCGGCCGTCGTGCTCTCGACCGGCTGACGCTCGGCCGTCGCGCTCTCGGCCGTCGCACTGCCGACCGTCCGGCGGTCGACGGGCTTGCGGTCGACAGTCGTGCCCTCGACAGTCCGACCCTCTACGGTCCTGCCGGTCGGGGCCGACTCACCCGAGCTCTGCCGGCGGTGCCGTCCGGGCGGTCCGGACTTGTCCTCGACGAGGGCGCTGACCAGCTCACGAATGACAGCACCCTGGGCGCCCGCCTTCGTCGCCGGCAGTGCCAGGGCATCCTGGGCCGCGCCCGGCACCAGGGCCGGTTGCTCGCTGCTCGGCCGGTGATCGGTGCGGGACACCGCCCCGATCACCACGACACCGGCCAGCGGAAGCCCGAGCTGTTGCACGAGCCGAGCCGCCCGGGTGCTGTCGTCAAGGTTCGTCCGGCCGGCGCGGACGACCAGCAGGACGCCGTCGGCGTGCTGGGCGAACGCCGAGATCTCCCGTCCGGCCAGGATCGGCGGCGCGTGGACGATCACACAGTCCTCGTCCTCGCCCAGCGCGTTGAGCAGCCCGCCCAGCTCGTGCAGGGCCTCCGTGTCGGCGCCCTCGCGAGGCTCGGCCGGCAGCACGGTCAGGGTGGGGAAATCGACCAGGCGCACCGGAGGGCACTTCTGGGCCAGCACCTGCTGCCAGGTGTGCGGCGCCTCCGGGAAGTGGCCCGACAGCACCGGGTCCCGTACCGCCCCGTCCACCAGCGTGGCCCGACAGTGTTCGTCGGCCATGCCGAGACCGAGCAGGGCGGTCACCAACGCCTTGCCGTCGTCGTCGTGTGCGCTGGTGACCAGGATTCGCCGACGGGGCAGGGGAGCGGTGAGCACGCTGAGCGTCGAGATCGTGGCACGTACCGCGTCGGCGACGTTGGTGCGGGCGTACAGCGCGGCGGCGTGATGGCGGGCGAAGCGGCGCGGCAGCTTCGGCAGCACCCCGATCACCGGCAGACCCAGGCGCGCCTCGATCTGGCCGATGTCGCGCAGCCGGCTGTCGAACCGGTCGCGCAGGATGGTCGCGCCCCAACCGGCCAGCAGCCCGGCCAGGGCCCCGAGTACGCCGTTGAGCAGCGGCTTCGGGAAGGCCGGCCGGGCCGGCGGGCTGGCGGTGTCGAGAACCCGCGCGTTGATGCTCGTGGAACCGCCCATGTCCAGCCGGCCCAGCTGCTGACTGACGGCGCGGGAGGCGGCGTTCGCGATAGCGGCGGCCTGCGTACCGGTGCCGGCGCTCGCGTGCACTGTGATGATCTGGAGACCGAGTTCGTACTCGCCGCTGACGTGGCCGAGCACCGCCCGCTCGGGCAGTTGCAGCGAACGCGCCGCTTCCAGCGCGACCTCCCGGGACCCGACCAGTCGGGCGATGGTGGGCGTGAGGTTCTGCGCGAGGGCCAGATCCACCGGCCGGTCCTCGTCGGTCTGCTCCGCGCTGACCAGCACGGAGGCCTCCGCCTCGTAGCGCGCCGGAAGGAGCTGGGTCACTCCCTGCGCGGCGGCCAGGCCGGCGCACAGACCGAGCAGCGGTACGCCCACCCGGCGCCAGGAGGCACCGAGCAGACCTTTGACATCTATCGACGCGCTCATCAGGCGATCGCCTCTCTGGTTGAATGCCCGGCCTCGGCGGGCGATGTGCGGAGGGACCGGGCCGGGGACCGCAGTCCGCGCCAGGTCGTGCAGAGGGTCTCGGCGATCCGGTCCCAGCCGAACTCGGCGCCGGCGCGGGCCAACCCTCTGTTGGCCAACTGCCCGGCGAGCGCCGGGTCGTCGCGCAGCCGCGCGAGGCGGGCGGCGAGCGCTGTGACGTCGCCGGCTGGAAAGACGAGACCGGCGTCGCCCACCACGTAGGGGATCTCGCCGACGTCGCTGCCCACGACGGGTACGCCACACGCCATCGCCTCGACCAGCACCCGGCCGAACTGCTCGCGCAGCGGGATGCCGATCCACGGCAGGGTGTTGCGCTGCACCACCTCGACCGACGGCATCGCCAACACGTCCATGTCGTTCAGCAGCGTGGGCAGCTCGGCGTGCCCGGCCCAGCCGTGCCAATGCACCCGGCCCGGTCGGCGCGCGGCGGCCCGCTCGATCTCGGCGCCGAGGCTGCCGTCCCCGACCAGCGACACGTCGCAGTCGATCAGCTCGGCGGCGCGCAGCAGGTCGAGCACGCCCTTGTGCGGCTCGAACCGCCCGACGAACCCGACAGTGAACGGGCGCGCGGCCGGATCGGTGGGAAGTGGCCGGAACATCCGGGTGTCCACGCCGAGCGGCACGATAGTCGCCGGGCCCCGGTAACCCTTGATCCGCAGCACGTTCAGCGCCGCTGGTGTGATCGGGAAGGCGTGGTCGACGGACAGGTAGGACTGCCGCTCGATCCGGGGGAACGGCACCGGAAAGCGGGTGACCACGTTCTGCGCGGCGTACAACGTGGTGGGCACCCCGGCCCAGCAGCGTTGACGCAGCCGCAGCGCCTGCCAAGTGGTGAGGTACGCGGCCTCGCCGATGACGTGCAGGATGTCCGGGCGGGCGGTGGTCACGTCGTGCTGGCCGGGCAGTCGAAACAGCACCGAGGCCATGTGACCGGTCAACGACTCGCCGAGCAGGTGCGGCACGACGTGGTACCGCAGCCGGTGGTGTCGACGGGCCAGCCGGGCCAGTTCGACTCGGGTCGCCGGGGACACGTCCGCGGCGAGCACGGTGAGGGTGATGTCCGGCTGTTCGCACAAAGCGTCGAACAGGTCCGTCCAGTGTTCGGTGCGCTTGCCGACGACAGTTGTCAGGACGTGCATCACGCTCCTCCTCTCGTTTCAGGTCGGGTGACCGCGATTCGGCCGACGCGGGTCCAGGCCCGCAGTCGGGCCGTCCCGGCCCGGGGTTGCACTGGCATCCGCGCCCCGGCCAGTCCGATACCGATCAGTGCGCGCAGGAGCACCACGCCGCGTACCGCGCGCAGGGTGCCGGCGCGGTGACGGGCGAAGAACCGCAGCATGCTGCGGTACAGGTGGGGCCAGATCCAGGCCGGGTCGGAGCTGCTCGCCCCGCCGGTGTGCACGGCGGTCACCGAGGGCACGTACAGCACCTCGGCGCCGCGCCGGGCCGCCTGGAGGCACAGCTCCTCGTCCTCGTAGTACAGGAAGTAGCCCTCGTCGAGGCCGCCGATCGCCACGAACAGCTCGCGCCGCACCGCCAGGCAGGCGCCGGAGAGCCAGTCCACTGCCACCGGCTGCGCCCCGCGCACACAGGCGTCGTACGCCGCCCGGCGCTGCCGACCGCTGAGCAGCCGCCGTAGCGACACCGGCACCAGCGACCCACCGAACCGGCTGGCCAGCACCGTGCCGAGGGATTCGAACCGGTGGGCGCTGATCGCGACCCGGCCGTGCGCGTCGGTGAGCCGTGGCCCCGCGATGCCCACCGACGGTCGATCGCGCAGCACCTGGACCAGTTCCGCCACCGCGCCGGGGGTGACCACGCAGTCCGGGTTGACCAGGAGCACGACGTCGGTGTCGACCCCGGTCGCGGCCCGGTTCACGGCGGTGGCGAATCCGGTGTTGGTGGGGCTGGCGAGGACCGTCACCTCCGGGAAGTGGCTTCGGACGAGGTCGACGGTGCCGTCGGTGGAGGCGTTGTCCACCAACCGCACCGGCACGCGTGCCTGCCGCAGCGCGGTCAGGGCGGCGACGATCTGTCCCGCCGAGTTGTGGGTGACCACCACGGCGGTGGCGTCGGCCGCGCTCATGCCGCAACACCCGTTCGGGTCAGGGCGCCGCGCAGCAGCGGCGGCCGGGCGGGTCGCCGCAGCCGCGCCCCCTCGTGGTGTGCCGTGAGGAGGGTCAGCGCCGGGAGCAAGCCCAGCTCCCAGTGCCCGTCGGTCGGCGCCGCGAAAAGGGCGGCGGCCAGGAAACCGCAGGACAGCGCCGCGAACGGCAGCGTGATCCCGTCCCGGCTGTTCAGGCCGACGCGGATGCTGCGCAGGATCGGCCAGAGGACCAGCAGGAGGCCGACCAGCCCGAGGTTGGCAAGCACTGTGACGTAGAAGGCGTGGTACACCGGCCCGACGTCGGTGAAGGTGAAGCCGGACAGGTAGATGTCCGGCGTGGTCTGTCCGAGGCCGGCCCCGACCAGCGGCTGGTCGGCGAAGACGCCCAGGCCCACCTCGGACTCCACCCCCCGGTAACCGGCGGACTGCTGGAACCCCTTGGTGATCTCCGTGGCCCGCTCCCGTACCCCTGGTTGCAGGGCGAGGATCGCGGCCACAGCGACCGCCGCCGCGGCGGTGGCGGCCAGGCCGGTACGGACCGTGCGGCCGCCGCGGACCAGCATGATCAGCCCGGTCAGCGCCGCGGCGAGCCAGATCCCCCGGTACGACGCGAGGAGCACGTCGACGGCGAAGAACCCGCCGAGCAGGAGGGCGCCGGCCCGACGCCAACCCCGCACCCGACCGGCGATCCAGATCAGCGCGGGGATGGCCATGAGGGTGATGAGCCCGCCGTGCCGCCCCGGTGCCGCCACCGAGATGGCGGTGAAGACCCCCGCCAGCACCACGTACAGCATGCCGGCGGCCAGGATCCGACGGGGCGTGGTGAGGGTGTGGGTGGCGACGAAGAAGTACACCGGGATCGTGGCCACCTGGTACGCGGCGACGAGCACCTCCGCCGGGAGGTTGCCGACGGCCAGGCCGTAGGTGGCCGCCACGACTGTCAGCCCGACCAGAACCAGCATTCCCACGTCGGCGGCGGTGCGCCGGATGCCCCGCTCCGCCCCGAGCCAGTGACGGGCGGTCAGCGCGGCGCCGCCGGCGGCCAACAGCAGCACCTTCACCGCGATGTAGCCGCGAACGTCGCCGCCGCTGAGCAGGGCACCGACAACGGCGCCGCCGATGATGCCGACCGGCAGCACGGCCCAGGGCCAGAGCAGGAACGCGCCGAAACACAGCACTCCGATGGCGGCGGCCAGGCCGACCGGTCCGGGCAACAGGGTTACCACTGTCACCACGCCGCCCAGCGCGGCTCCGGCGAGCACCACACCGGGCGCGACGATCGGTACTCTCATCGCGGCAACCCCGCCAACAGGGAACGCAGCTGGACGCCCCGTGCCGACCAGCTGTTGCGGGTGGCGACCTCCCTGCGTCGGGCGGCGTCGTCGGGCGCGCCGGCTCGGTCCAGCGCGTCGGCCAGCGCTGCGGCGAAGCTCGCCGGGTCGGCCGCGAGGGCGATGGTGTCGCCCAGTGCCCGCAGCGCCGGCAGCGGCGTCGCGACGACGGGCTTGCCGAGCGCCAGGTATTCGTAGCACTTCTTCGGGTGCACGTAGTCGATCAGCCCGCCCACCCGGTAGGGGATGATCGTGACGTCGCAGGCCCGCAGGATGCCCGGCACGTCCGCGAAGCGGACGGCGTCGACGAGCACCACGTTGGACAGGCCGGCGAGCGGGGCACGGCCGGCCCGGGTGGACGGACCGATCAACACGAACGTCCACTCCGGGTGGGCACGCGCCACGGTGGCGACCAGGTCCGCGTCGAAGGCCCGGGTGTCGACGGCCCCGCTGTAGCCGATCAGTGGTCGGCGCAGGCTGAGCAGCCAGGGCGCGACCGGGCCGTCCGGCGAGAAGCGGTCCGGGTCGCATCCGTTGGCCAGCACCACGGGTGCCGGGTCGGAGGCGGGCATCCGGTCGGGTAGCGCGCTGGAGGAGGCGAGGACGAGGTCGGCGGCGCCGACGGCGGAGCGCAGCGCGCGGCGCAGGTGCCGACGGTTCCAGGGGCGGGTGAACGTCCAGTCCAGATCCGTGGCGTCGTAGACGACGGCGGACGCGCCCAGCCCGCCGGCGACCGGCGCGGCCAGGTCCTCGTCCAGCCACAGCAGTCGTACGGATGCCGCCCGCCGCTGGAACCAGCGGCGCAGCACCCGCGCGGCGAGCCAGCGGTTGACCCGGTTGACCGGGGGCAGGTGCCGGCCGAACGGCAGCAGCGTCGGCGCGGCGCACTGCCACAGACCGTCGGTCACCTGCCGAACCTGGACCCGCCAGCGCGGGAGGTGCCCGGCCGGGTCGACGAAGAGCACCCGGTGGTCGACGGTCAGCTCGCGGGCCAGCGCGTGTTGCCGGTGGGCGCCGTTCGCCCACGGTGTGCCGCTGAAGATGACCACCCAGTCGCGGTCGTCGGCGGGCGGCACGACCGCTGCGGTCGCCGGTTGCAGGGTGGTGGTGTGCTCAGCCACGGCCCGACCGTTCCATCGGACGTGGCGCTCCGGCGGGCAGCAACTCGTCCTCGCCGAGGCGGCCGAGCACCGGGCGGGCGCGCTCGTCGTCGAGTCGCAGCAGGCGGGCGCCGGCGTGCCGGTCCAGCCAGCCACGCAGCGCACCGGCCGCGATCCGCCGGTTGATCCAGTTGACCAGCGGCACCGCATTACCCAGCGGCAGCGCTGTCGGTGCGACGGCGTGCCAGGCCGCCGAGCCGATCGGGGTCACCTCGCAGCGCCAGCGTGGCCGGTGCCCCGGCGGGTCGACGAAGAGCAACCGTTGCCCGGGCACCAACTGCCCCAGCACCGTCGAATGCCCGTCGACGGACCATCGGGTCCGGCTGAACAGCACCACCCAGTCGCGGGTGTCACCGTCGGGCAGCGGGCCGACGTCGCCGCGCAGCGCGGCGAGCAGGTCGCCGAGGCCCAGCTGTACGGACCGTCCGAAGACCCGCTTGACCAGGTGATCGGCGATGAGCGCGGCCCGGAACACCGGCAACCGGTACCGGGGCTGGGTCAGTCGCAGATACCCGACCAGGCTGCCCAGCAGGTGTCGGAAGCGGATGGTCGGCCCGAGCAGCCGGCAGGACGCGCCCCGGCTGTGCGTCACCACGGCGTCCGGGAGCATCCACAGCTGGTGCCCGGCCTGGTCGAGCTGCCGCGCGAGGACCGCGTCGTTCCAGTAGACGGGGAACGCCTCGTCGAAGATGGTCTGCTGTCCGAGCACCGCGCGGCGCAGCAGCATGCAGCTGCCCGAGGCGAGTTGCCGGGGACGGCTGAAGTCCTCGCCACGCATCTGGAAACGGTGCAGCGCCTGGCGGAACCCGGGCAGTCGACGCAGCGCGGTCACCAGCGCGATGGTGGCGGTGAAGCTGGGCTGTTGGACGTAGTGCTGCTGGAAGGTGCCGTCCGGGTTGAGGTACAGCGGGCTGACCCCGGCCACGTCCGGCCGCTCCCGCAGGTGGTCGAGCATCCGCGACAGCGCGCCCGGGTGGAACCGGATGTCGCTGTTGAGCAGCAGGATCAGCTGCCCGTTCGCCCGGCGGTACGCCTGGTTCACGGCAGCGGCGAACCCGGTGTTGTGGTTGTTGCGGATCAGCCGGACCCGGGGTTGGGCGGCGAGCAGGTCGGCCGAGCCGTCGGACGAACCGTTGTCGACGGCCACCACCTCGTAGTCCAGGTCGGGGTCGACTGTCGACGCCAGCGACTCCAGGCACTGCCGGGTCTGCTCGCGGGTGTTCCAGCTGACAAGCAGCACCGACAGCAACGGGGCGCCCATCAGGACACCGCCCGGTCGTCGCGGCGGGCGAAGATCCGCAGCAGGTCGCCGAGTCGCGGGTGCGTCACCCGGGGCGAGCGGCTGGCGGCGACGTCGGCGACCAGCAGGTCGCGGGCGTTGCGCAGCCGTGCCGCCGGCTGCCAGTAGAACCGGGAGAAGACCGTGTCGTGGGAGATCACCCGGAACCCGGACTCCACAAGCATCCGGCTCAGCGTGTCCGGGGTGAAGTGCCAGCGGTGGTACGCGGGAGCGATGGCGGGCCAGTCGGTGCCGAGTCGGTTGGCGGCGGCGGAGGCGATGTTTGGTACTTCGAGGGCGAGCCATCCGCCGGGGGTGAGGGCGTTGTGCGCGGCGCGGAGGAAGGCGCGGGGGTCTTCGACGTGTTCGAGGACGTGGAAGGCGCAGACGACGTCGGCGGTGAGTGTGGGTGCGATGGTTTCGAAGTAGCCCTGGCGTACGGGCATGTGGAGGTGGTCGCGGGCGAAGGCGGCGGCGGCGTGGCTGACCTCGATGCCGCTGGCGGTGATCCCGGCCTGGTGGGCGGCTTCGAGGAAGTAACCTCCGGCGCAGCCGGCTTCCAGCAGGACTGTCGGGTGGACGCCGGACAGCAGCCAGCGCAACCGTCGGCTCGCCTCGAACCGGCGCTGACCGGCGGAGGCGAAGTAGTCCTGGTACCCGTCCGTCGTGTAGTAGGCCTCGTCGTACAGCTCCTCCGGGGCCGGGGCGGTGCCCGCGGTCCAGACGAAGCCGCAGTCCGGGCAGCTCCACAGCAGCTCGCCGAGGGTCGGCGAGTGCCCACCGGCGCGGCCGCAGAGCTGGCAGCGGACCAGCTCGATCCCATCGAGTTTCATCAGGTGCTCCGTCCGGTTCGTGGCGCCCGGGCGATCACCCGGAGTAGGTCGCCGAGGCGTGGGTGGGTCAGCCGCGGTGAGCGGAGCCCGAGCACGTCGGCGGGGAGTAGATGTCGTGCGTGCCGCAGTCGGTAGGCGAGCGGCATGTAGTAGCGGAAGACGGTGGTGTCCTGCCGGACCACCTCGAAGCCGAGGTCGGTCACCAGCCGGACCAGGGTGTCGGGGGTGAAGTGCCAGCGGTGGTAGCGCGGTTGCAGGCCCGGCCAGTCGGTGCCGAGTCGGTGGGCGGCGGCGGAGGCGATGTTGGGTACCTCGAGGGCGAGCCATCCGCCGGGGGTGAGGGCGTTGTGCGCGGCGTGCAGGAAGGCGCGGGGGTCTTCGACGTGTTCGAGGACGTGGAAGGCGCAGACGACGTCGGCGGTGAGTGTGGGTGCGATGGTTTCGAAGTAGCCCTGGCGTACGGGCATGTGGAGGTGGTCGCGGGCGAAGGCGGCGGCGGCGTGGCTGACCTCGATGCCACTGGCGGTGATCCCGGCGCGGTGGGCGGCTTCGAGGAAGTAGCCCCCGGCGGGACCGGCTTCGAGCAGCACTGTGGGGCGGACTGTGGAGAGCAGCCAGCGCAGCCGCCGCCGCGCCTCGAACCGGCGGGGCGCGGCCCGGAAGTAGTCGTCGTAGCCGCCCTCGGCGAAGTAGTCCTCGTCGTAGCGCCCGTCCTCGGTGGCCTGCTCCTGCGCGGTCCAGCTGAAGCCGCAGCCTTCGCAGCGGCGCAGCAGCCCACCGAGTTGGGGCAGGTGGGCCTGCCGTGGCCCACACAGCACGCACCGCGCGGTGCGGTGCTCGACGCTCATCGCGGACCGCCGGTGCTCGGCGACAGCACGGCAGTCGGCGCGCGCAGCAGCCGGTGCAGCCGCATCCGGTCGCTCGCGCCCAGGTGTCCGCCGACGATCAGCAGCGTGCCGGCGACGAGCACGGTCAGACCCGCCCGGGAGGACACCGCGAGGGCGGCGTCGAGGCGTCCCGACCCGTCCGGCAGGAACTGGCTGGCCGTCGCCGTGACCAACCCGGCCGCGACGGCGGCGGCCAGCGGCGGCCAGATCGCCCGCACCAGCGGGGCCAGCGGCCGAGCCGTTGCGGTGTGGAAGTAGACAAGGAAGTACCCGGTGCTGAGCACCACCGCCAGCGCCGTCGACAGCGGTACGCCGAGCGGCCCGCACAGCAGCAGCATCGGCACGGTGAGGATCAGGTTGAGGACGACGGAGAGCAGCACGTACCGCGTTTCCAACCCGGGCCTGCCCTCGGCGCGGGCGGCGATCGTCGCCGCCCCGGTGATCAGGTTGAGGGCGTACGCGGGCGCGAGGATCATGATGTTCGCCGCCGCCCAGGGGACCTGGTGGCCCAACCAGAGCCGGACCAGCGGATCGGCGCTGACCATCAGCGCGGCGGTGGCCGGGGCCAGGAACAGCGCGAGGTACCGGGTGGCGGTCAGGTAGAACCGGTCCAGCCAGCCGGTGCCCCGGGAGGCGGTGCGGGCGACCGCCGCGGGGAACAGCACGATGAGGGCGAAGCCCGGGGGCAGACGGAGCAGGTTGAGCAGGCGACTGCCCAGGTCGAAACCGCCGGCCACGGCGGGTCCGAAGGCGCCACCGAGGACGAGGCGGTCGAGTTCCACGTTGACCATGCCGGCACCACTGGAGACCTGCACCCGTACGCCGTAGCCGCCGATCCGGCGGATGTCGGCCAGGTCGGTTCGACCCCATCGCGGGGACAGGTCCGGGCACTGGCGGTGGGTCGTCGCGGCGAGCAGGACGGTGCGGATCACCCCGGTCGCGGCGGCCGAGGCGGCCAACGCCACCAGGCCGCCGCCGAGGCGTACCACCAGGATGGCGAGGGCGGCCGCGAGGATCGCTGTGCCGGCGCTGATCGCGGCGAGTGACCCGTACCGTTGGCCGCCTTCGAGCACGGCCCGCCACGGCAGCTCCACGGCGCCGGCCACGAGCCCGACGACCAGCCAGAGGGTGGCCTGCCACGCCTCGTCGGCCAGGTCACCGAGGCGCAGCAGCCCGACGAGCCACGGCCAGCCGGCTCCGAGCGCCCCGAGGGTGAGCAGGCCCAGCAGCACTGCCCAGCCCAGCCCCAGCCCGAGCAGCCGACGTACCAGATCCCGGTCGGCAGCGTTCTCGGCTCGGGCGACCTCGCGGACCAGTGCGGAGCCGAGTCCGAGGTCGATCAGGGCGGCCATCGCCAGCAGACCGGCGAGCACTACCCAGATCCCGAACTCTCGCGGCCCGAGCCGCTGGTAGATGACAGGTACCGAGACCAGCCCGGACACCGCCATGATCACCCGCGCGGCCAGCATGCTGGCCGTGTTGCGGGTGACCCGGGTTTCGACCGCGTGGGCCGCACTAGCCACGGGGGAACCCCCGGAACAGCTCGACCACTGTCAGCAGGAGCAGGGTGAGGTCGACACGCATGGAGCGGCAGTTGAGGTAGAGCAGGTCACACCGGAGCTTGTCCTCGACGGTGGCCGCGTATCCGCCGGTGAGCTGTGCGATGCCGGTCAGTCCGGGCCGGATCAGGTGCCGCAGGTCGTAGTCGGGCAGCCGGTCGAAGCCGGCGATGAACTCCGGTCGTTCCGGGCGGGGCCCGACGAGGCTCATCTCGCCGCGCAGCACGTTCCAGAGCTGGGGCAACTCGTCCAGCCGGGACCGTCGCAGCCAGCGCCCCAGTCGGGTGATCCGGACGTCGTCCGGCAGGGCCAGGACCGGGCCGGTGGTCTGCTCGGCGCCGACCCGCATGGTCCGGAACTTGACCACCCGGAACAGTCGGCCACCAGTGCCGACGCGTTGCTGGAGGTAGAACGGTGGGCCGGTGAACGACACCACTGCGGCGATCACCGCGATCAGCGGGATCACCACGACGGCACTGAGCAGGATCACGCTGAGGTCGAAGAACCGCTTGAGCCGCTCGCCACGGGGTCGGCGGGTGCCGCCCGATCCCAGCCGAATCCACGGCAGCCCACCGAAGCGCGCCATGGCCGGTGCCCGCAGCAGACCGTAGACGGGGCGGGCCAGCACCATGATCTCGACGCCGGCACTCAGGCAACTGGTGATGATGCGATCGTCGATGCTCTCCAGAGAGTGCTTGAGCAACAGGAGTCGAGGGCGGACGGTGGCCAGCACCCTGGCGAGCTCCTCGGCGCAGGCCGGCACCGGGAGTCGGACGGCCACGTCGAACTCCTCGTCGAGGCGGTCGGGCGTGGTGGTCGCGTCGTTCGCCTCGAGCACCACCACGCGGGCCCGCCGTCGGTGCTGGTCGGATCGGACCTGCTCCTGATGGGCGAACAACTCCTGAAGCTGGAGCGGGATCTCCGGACGTTCTCGCGGTTCGGACCACGGTGCCTCGGCGAGGTCGTGCGGGGCCGCGCTGTCGGTGCCTGGCATCGGAGCTGAGTCCGCGGTCACGGGTCCCGGGGTCTTTCTCAACGCGCCGACCTCCTCCTCCGTCAGGTGCTTCGAGGGCATGCGGACGAGCACCCCGGGAGTAAGTTACTAGTCACAAATGCCCCAATAGTCCCGGATAGGTAAAAACAGGACGTCTCGCTTTGAACGTCGCATATCAGCCCAGACCGTTGTGCGAAAAGCCCCTTTGGTGGGTATTTGGTGGGTTACGGTCGTGCCCGGTCGTCCGGTTGCCGCTGAGGGCCGACAACCCCGTCGTTCCAAGGAGTTCCACATGGACCAGCCAGTTGTTGCCGCCGGTGTCGACCCGCCGACGGACCTGATTCCCGGGCGCGTGCTGGTGACCGGAGGCGCCGGCTTCATCGGCAGCCACGTGGTCGCCCGGCTGATGCTGATGGGCAGCCAGGTCCGGGTGCTCGACAACTTCTCCACCGGCCGGATCGAGAACCTGGCCGACGCCGCGTACGGCGGACTGACCGAGGCCGACGTCGTCTCGGGTGACATCCGTACGCCGGAGGGCGTCGAGGTCATCCACCAGTGGCAGCCGGACGTGGTGGTGCACCTCGCCGCACAGCCGAGCGTTCCCGCGGCCCGCCGGTCACCCCTGTACGACGCCGACGTGAACGTGTTCGGCACCGTCAACGTGCTGGACGCCTGCGCTCGCGGAGGCGTACGGCTGGTGATCAACGCGGCCAGCAGCGCCATCTTCGGCAGCGTCCCCGCCCACGACCTGCCGGTCCGCGAGGACTACCCGATCGCCCCGGTGAGCCCGTACGGAGTCAGCAAGGCCGCCGGCGTGCACTACCTCGACTGGTACGGGCGTCAGCACGGCCTGCCGTACACCTCGATGGTGTTCGGCAACGTCTACGGGCCCCGGCAGGAGGGCAGCGACTGCGGCGTGGTGTCCCTGATGGCCGACGCGCTGCTCGGAGGCCGGCAGGTGGTGATCTACGACGACGGCACGCAGACCCGAGACTTCATCCACGTCAGCGACGTCGCCGAGGCGATCGCCGTCGCCTGTCACCACCCAGGGGTGGGTATGGTCAACATCGCCTCGGGCCGCCAGACGAGCGTCAACGAGGTGTACGACACCGTCCGGGAGGCGTCCGGTGTCGGCAACGCGGCCCGTTACGAGCCGCTGCCCTGGCCGGGGGAGGTGCGCAACATGGCGCTGGACACCAGGAAGGCGCGCGAGCTGCTCGGGTGGTACCCGAAGATCGGCTTCACCGAGGGCGTACGGATGACGGTGCGCGACGCCCGCCGCCGCCAGGCCGGCAGCCAGATCCTGTCCCCGGTGCGGGCGCTGGAGCGCGCCGTCAGCGGCTGAGGGCTCAGCGCGTAATTCCCGTCATCTGATCGGGATTTTCATTGATCAGTCTAACTCTTGCGGGTCGGCATCCACTGCTGCCACGATGGCCGTCAATGCCTTCCGTCCCGAAGGAGTGGTCGTCATGGCGGTCTCCCGCCGCAGGTTCGTCACATCGGTGCTGGCCGGGTCCGCCCTCGCCACCGCCTCCACCACCGAGCTGCTCACCAGCATGTCCAGCCCCGCGCAGGCCGCCAGTCCTCCCGGGGACGTGGTCGGCAAGGTGACGGTCGGCTACCAGGGCTGGTTCAGCGCACCCGGCGACGGGGCGCCGATCGGCGGATGGTGGCACTGGGGCCGCGACCGGTTCCAGCCGCCCTCACCCGCCAACACCACGATCGTGTCCTGGCCGGACATGCGCGAGTACACCCGCACCTATCCCACCGCGTACCCCAACCTGGGCAACGGCCAGCCGGCCACCCTCTTCTCCTCCTACGACCAGCAGACGGTGGACACCCACTTCCGCTGGATGCAGGAGAACGGCTGCGACACCGCCGCGCTGCAACGGTTCAACCCGATGGGCGACGAGGGCCCCACCCGCGACGCGATGACCCAGAAGGTCCGCTCCGCCGCCGAGCGGCACAACCGCAAGTTCTACATCATGTACGACGTCACCGACTGGCTGACCTTCCAATCGGAGATCAAGACCGACTGGACGACGAAGATGGCCGCGTACACCGCGTCCTCCGCGTACGCCCGACAGAACGGCAAACCGGTCGTCTGCATCTGGGGCTTCGGCTTCAGCGAGCCCAGTCGCCCCTTCACCCCGGGCCCCTGCCTGGAGGTCATCAACTGGTTCAAGGCCCAGGGCTGCTACGTCATCGGTGGCGTGCCGACCTGGTGGCGGCAGGGCATCGAGGACTCCCGCCCCGGCTTCCTCGACGTCTACCACGCGTTCCACGCGATCTCGCCCTGGATGGTCTACCGGGCCAGGACCGTGGAGGAGCTGGACTCGTACTACAACAACGTCAACGTCGGCGACATGGCCGACTGCGCGGCGCGCGGCATCGACTACCTGCCCTGCGTGATGCCGGGCGACCTCGCTGGGGGCCACCGCAAACACGGCGACTTCTACTGGCGGCACATCTACAACATGGTCCGGCTCGGCTCCCAGGGCCTGTACGTGTCCATGTTCGACGAATACAACGAGGGCAACCAGATCGCCAAGACGTCCGAGACCCAGGCCACCACCCCGGCCGGCGCGAACATCCGGGCCCTCGACGAGGACGGCGTGGCCTGCTCCTCCGACTACTACCTGCGGATCACCGCCGACGGCGGCCGGATGCTCAAGGGGCAACTCGCGCTCACCGCCGTACGCCCCACCCCACCGATGGTCGGCACCCCGCCACCGGTGACCGGGAACCTGGCCGCCGGTCGATCCACCTCGGCGAGCAGCCAGGGCGGCGGGTTCCCGGCGTCGAACGCGGTGGACTCGAACGCCGGCAGCTACTGGGAGAGCGGCGGCGGCTCCTTCCCGCACTGGTGGCAGGTCGACCTCGGCGCCAGCCACCAGGTCAACAAGCTCGTGGTGCGGCTGCCCGCCGGCTGGGGCGCGCGCACCCAGACCATCACCGTGCAGGGCAGCGTCGACGGCAACTCCTTCGCCACCATCGCCGGGGCCTCCGCGTTCACCTTCGACCCGGCCACCGGCAACACCGTCACCCGCACGCTGACCACCACCACGGCCCGCTACGTCCGCCTCAGCATCAGCGGCAACACCGGCTGGCCGGCCGCCCAACTCGCCCAGGTCGAGGTGTACGCCGGCACCACCGTCCCGGACAACCCGCCGAGCACCCCGAGCGGCCTCACCGTCACCGGCAAGACGTCGACGAGCGTGTCCCTGGCGTGGACGGCCTCCACCGACGACACCGGCGTGACAGGCTACCAGGTACGCCAGGGCGGCACCGTCGTCGCCACCGTCACGGGCACCACGGCGACGGTGAGCGGGCTCAGCCCGTCCACCGCGTACACCTTCACGGTCGTTGCGCGCGACGCCGCCGGGAACACCTCCGGCGCGTCCTCGGCGGTCACCGTCACCACGGACGCCGCGGCCAACGCCGACCTCGCCCGGGGTCGACCCACGTCGGAGAGCAGCCACGTCCAGAGCTACGGGTCGGGCAACGTGGTGGACGGTGACGCGAACAGCTACTGGGAGAGTGCGAACAGCGCGTTCCCGCAGTGGGTGCAGGTGGATCTGGGTTCCTCGCGCACTGTCGGGCGGGTGGTGCTGAAGCTGCCGCCGTCGTCGGCGTGGGCCAGCCGGACGCAGACCCTCGCCGTGCAGGGCAGCGCTGATGGGGCGAGCTTCGGGACGCTTCTTGGATCGGCGGGGCGGACCTTCAACCCGGCTACCGGTAACCAGGTGACGCTGACCTTCAGCGCTGCGCAGGCGCGCTACGTGCGGATCACCGTCACCGGCAACACCGGCTGGCCGGCGGGGCAACTGTCGACGCTGGAGGTCTACACCAGCTGACCGAGGCGTGGGCGGCCGCCGGGGGAGCGGCGGCCGCCCCACGCGTCGAGCGGACGCAAGCCGCGCCTTGCCAGATCCACGTCATCCCGCGCCTGCTGCTTACGGGCCCCGGCGTGCCTCGTTGATGGCTACGGAGCCGGACGGTTCACCGTAGGCAGCTCGGGCATCCGCAGGCCGCTGTCCGTCCGGTGTAGATAACCGTTCGCCGGAATCCCGATCGTCGAGCTTGGTTCGATGTAACGCTCGGTCCGAGGGAGAGGCACCTCGACAAGCTTGCCGTCGTACAGCATCCAGAGGCCGAAGCAGTCGTCCTCTTCGTCGTGGATCAGCACCTGCAGAGACTCTGGACGCGGCCAGGGAAGAGCTTGCAGGTGCTCCAGCAGTTCAGCCCAGTGGTGTCGCTGAATGAACTCGGCCGCCCAGCCACGGCCAAACGTACCTGGCCACTGGCCCTCGATCGGCACGAAGATGTTGTTCCACGGACGCGTGCCGTCGTTCTCGCGAGTTAGTGGGGCCATCACCTCATGGGCGTCGGCGGCGAGTACGACGATTTCCGCAAATCTGCTCACCGCAACATTCGATCTTGTAGGACAGCGTTGCCGCAACTGCTCTGCCTCCGGTCGGTGTGGCCCATGCCGGCTGAGCCGAGCAAGCCGGCGCGCCATCCACGTGTGCCCCGCACGGCCTCGTCCATCATGGGGTTGTGGTGGGTGCCAAATGCCCCTTAGGAGGTCAAAACCGGCACCATAACTCCATAATCGACAGAGCCTGTCCGCGATCTTGCGCCTTTCGACGACACGCCAACGGCCGCAACCTTTGACTGGCCGGTTAGCCCGGTCTAATAGTCATCTCGGCCCTGCCAGGTCGTCACACAAGCCTCGTTACCCTCAATATCGGCGAGAACCCAGAAGGCTGGAGCATGGGACGCTGATACAAGTCGGCCACCGGCCGTCAGCGCGGCTGCGATCCGCCGTGGTGCCTCGTCGTGCGGAACAGAGATGTCGAAGTGGATGCGATTCCGGTCCGGGCGCGGCTCACCCATCTGCTGAAACCACATCGCCGGACCCTGCCCGACCGGGTCGACGATTGGATCCTTGGGACCGTCGGCTCCCGCCTCATCCGTGTAGCCCAGCACGGCCTTCCAGAACGGCCGGACCGCTGCGATGTCGAGCGCGTCGACAGCGATCTCCACGAGCTGGACCGACCGCGGCGCCCCCGTGCCAATCTCAGGCTCCGTCCGTAGCCCGACGTTCCGCACGGCGGCGGAAAGCCGATGCGCAAGGTCGATATCGCAAGCGGTAAGCGCCGCCTGATCCAACGACTGCAGGGTCAAGACGACCCGGTCTGGCCGGATATCAGCGCGTAGGTGCCCATCGGCGTCGCCACCGCACGCCGCCACCACGCGCGCCGCCACCTCGGTTGCCTGAACCAATGAGCCGACGGGGACCGACGTGCGCAACGCGCCCAGCAAATAGCGCCAACCCTGGTCGCTGACCGCGTCCGAGGCCGCTCGCCGACTCAGCGTCTGTTCCATGTAGGCATCCTCACATGCGCCCTTAATGAGTTCTGCACGCTGGCATGGAACCAGCGAGCGTGCCCGGCGGCGAAGCTCGACCCGGGCGAACCGACCCGCGACACAGCTCTTGCGCGCAACTCGGCAAGATCACGGTTACAGCCTGAGCGTGCGGGCTCCGCCCGAAGGGAGCGTTCCGATGAGCCGCTATTCGATGGACGAGTGCGAGGCCTTCGTGGCCATGTCCCGGTTCGTGTGGCAGTTCGCGAACCGTGCCGGGGACGACCTGCTCACGCTTCTGGGAGACATCGGCATCGAGGCAGACGGCGGGACAGCGGACCCCGCCGCGTGGAACGACTGGTTGGCCTGCGTTCGCTCCGTAGTAGACGGCGCAGAAGACCCAGCCGGAGGCTCGGCCGGATAGAGACCACCCCAGCGGGCATCCGCTCCACCAGGAGAAGAGCTTCCGACGGCAGCCGCAGCGCCTGCTTAGTGTTCTGTCCTGTCAGCGGATGGCAGTGGGACGCCTGAGCCGCCAGCAAGATACACCGGTGCCTGGCCCTCACGAGCACTCATCGCCGTATGAACTCGTGTGGCGACGTTGTCGGGAAGACGCTGCTCGGCCTCTCGAGGCGAGAAGAAAGCGGCTTCCTCCAACTCTTGTCCCGGCAAAACGAGGCCATCGAGGTTGGCGATGGACCCGCAGTCGAACGTGAAGCTGACAATCGGTCGTGGCCGCTGCCCGGCGGGCGGTGCCCAGTCCACTACGAGCAGGTCACCCACCAACACAGAGATCCCCAACTCCTCTCGGATCTCACGGGCGCAGGCGTCATGTGGGTATTCGCCCTCGTCGACATAGCCGCCGGGGAAGGCCCAGTGGTCGCGGTACGTGGGTTTGACGAGCAGCACGTTGCCGGCCGGGTCAGTGATGAAGGCCGCCGCGGCCGCGTAGAAGGAAGCCAGATTGGCGTACCACGTGGCGGGCTCCGTCCAGGTCATCTCGGTGACGCTAGCCGGACGCTGACCGTCTCCGTGTAGGCCGAGGTCGACGGCACCGGATCGCGAATCTTGCAGTTGCTGTCGCGACGTAGGGGTTTAACACGCATTTCGGCGACGGAGATTGCAAGATCGGCGCAGACGGGACTCCTTCCCGCGTTCATCTACGCATGCCACCTGCCGGTACAGCTGTGATGATCGACTCGGGTTCTTGGAAGTCGGGGTGTCCTGGTCACTCAGACACCCCGATTTCACCGATCCCGTGTTGATCTGAATCGGAGGGCTGGCACCGGGCGTACGCACGGTTGTGATCGATGTACTGTCCGAAGTGGTGGTCGCCTGAGCGACCGTCACCGGTCGAAATGCCACTCCCCGGGAGCCGTGATGCCCGCGTCTGCCGCACTCTTCGCCGAACAGCTTCGGGCGCTGATGAGGAAGCGCGGAGTCAGCTATCGAACGCTCGCCGCGCAGACCTTCTACAGCAAGAGCTATCTTCACGATCTCGCGAGCGGTCGGAAACCGCCGACCCCGAAAACCGCCGAACGCCTAGACGCGGCGTTGGAGGCGGGTGGGAAGTTGGCTGTGCTCGCCGCTGAGCCGGGCACCGACGAGTCATGGGCGGTCGGTGGCGCAGCGCGGTGGTCGCGGCGCGATGCGGAGCGTCTGGCCGACCTGCTGACAGCGCAGGCCCCGGATCCGGACAACGCCGCCGCGCTGGCTCATCAGTGGCTAATAGCGGAGCCACCGCAGCGGTATGAGCTGAGCGCGGGCCGGCGGGTCGGCGTGAGCACGGTGACACGAATCGAGAGTCGAATTCGTCAACTTCGGCGGCTGGATGACCACGTCGGAGGCGCAGAGACGCATGCGCTGGTCGCCGCCGAGTTGGTCGCCACCGCCGAACTGCTTCGGGAGGGCAGCTACTCCGAGGCGGTCAACCGCAGGCTGCTCCACGTCGTCGCGGACCTGTGTCAGCTGGCCGGCTTCGTTGCCGAAGACTCCGGCAGGATCGCCGAGGCACGCCAGCATTACCTGTCCGGAATGCGAGCCGCGCATGCCGGTGAAGACACCGCCAGCGCAGCGAACTGCCTGAGCAGTCTGTCCTACCTTGAGGCGGGCGTCGGCGATCGGCGGGAGGCCGTCACCTTGGCCCGGTCGGCGTACGTCGGTGGCCGGCACGCAGCCGAGGCCACGGGTCAGGCTCTGCTGTTGGAACGGGTCGCCTGGGCGCACGCGCGCCTGGGTGAAGCGAGCCTTGCTGAAAGGGTGCTCGGACAGGTTCAAGAAATCTATCCGCGTTGCGATCTTGAGCAAGCCCCGTCCTGGGCGTACTGGCTGACCCAGGACGAGGTGGAGGTCATGGCGGGGCGAGTATGGACGGAGCTGCGTCGACCACTGCGGGCGGTGCCCATCCTGGAAAGCGCCATTGCTCGCTATGGCGACGACTCTCCCCGGGAAACGTCGCTGTACCTGAGCTGGCTCGCCGAAGCCCTCCTTCAGGCGGGAGAGTTCGAACAGGTGGCGGTAACAGCCGAACGATCTTTGAGTCTTGCTCGCCGGGCGCAGTCGCCGAGGGCGGTAGAGCGTGTCGCCGAGCTGCGTCGCATGGTGGCAGCCGCTGCGGGCGAGGCCGGTGCGGTGGCCGAGTTCCTGGAGCTGTCCGCTGACCTGTCCGCCGTAGGTGGCGGACACCCTGGCGGACAGTAGCGGACGCGATCCGTCTGGATTGTGCACTTTGACCGTCACAAGCTGTCACCTAGGCATTGCTGCGTCCTACATGGCGCGGCGAGCCGGGCGCGATGACTTCGGCTCCTCTCTGACGTCGCGCCCCGGCCTGAAAGGTGAGGGATGAGCAGCACCAAATCCAGCCAGGGTGACGAGCCAGAAAGTAAGGGCGAGCAGATGGAGGCGGCCGAGCGGGAGGCTGCCAAGCAGCGCCTCCTGGCCCAGGCCGAGGCGCAGCGCGTCCCCGTGGAGGACACGACCCGTGCGGTCCCGGACCGGCGGTGGCGGCGTGACCAACGATGACGTCCCGATCGGCCGACGGGTCGCCCGTTGGCGGGTGCGGCGGTCGATGACGCAGCAGATGCTCGCAGACCGGCTGCGGAGGTCGAAGAGTTGGGTGGACAAGGTGGAGCGGGGTGTGCGCGCCCTGGACCGGTACTCGGTGATCCAGGAGTTGGCTCACGTTCTGCGGGTCGACCCGGAGGTGCTGCTCGGCCAGCAGCGGCCAACGCCTGCCGGCACGCCGGACGGGGTGGACGACATCCGGGCCGCCCTCGCCC
>NZ_JBEZGJ010000094.1:0-28402 GCF_040649965.1 Micromonospora sp. NPDC048843 | reverse complement strand
CCGAACCGCCGCCCGCCGCGCCGCCGGCCGACACCGGCGGCAAGGCTCCGGCCGCACCCGGCGCCGTCGGCGGGGCCGCCGCGCACACCGCGCCCGCCGCCGAGAAGTTCATCTGGAACTTCAAGTTCAAAGGCGGCCGGGGGACGTTCCGCGGCAACATCCTCGAATGGTTGTACGGCATGCCGTGGCGCGACAACACGGCGAAGTACGACCTGGAGACCAGCACCACGGTCAAGCAGATCAAGACGACCGACCGGTACGGCAAGGCCGGTGACATCGCCCGGGAGGCGACCCGGGACGCGGACGCCGCGATCCAGGCCAACCCGACCGGCACCATGGCCGGCAAGCGATCCCAGGCCGTCATCATCACCGAGACCGACGCGCCGGCCAGCGCCGGAAACGCGATCCGCACGGCCACCAACCCGGGACGCGGGCGGGACATCCCGGCCAGTGCCACCGCGCCGGAGCACGTGCGCGGACTGCCCGGCCGGACCGGCATGCTCGGCAAGGGGCTCGGTATCGCCGGCTTCGGCCTGTCGGCGTTCGCCCTGTGGGGCGACTACCAGCACGGAGACTGGGAGATGGGCGTCGGTGACGCGCTCGGCGCGGTCGGCGGTGGCCTGGAGCTGTACGCCATCGCCGTGCCCGGTGCCACTGTCGCGACCGTCAGCGCGATGACCGCCGGACTGGTGATCGGTGGCATCGGTCTGGCCGCCGTCTCGTACGTCAGCATGAACCGGGCCGCCGAGGTCGGCGACACGCCGGGGGTGGTGGCCGGTGGCGTCGGCATCGGGGCGGGTCTGGCCATCGCCGCGGGTGCCATCGGCATCGCGGCCGGCAGCGTGGTGGTCGCCCCGGTCGTGCTCGTGGTCGGCATCGTCGCCGCCATCGGCGTGGGGATCTTCCACGCGGGCCGCTACTTCGACTGGTGGTGACCCAGGTTTCCCGGGGCCACGTCGGCGATACTGTCGGCGTGGAGTACGTGTCCAGAGTGCCGCGACCGCCGCTGGACGGGCTGATCGACGACCTCTACTACCTGGAGGGTGCGCCGCCGTACGCCCGGCTGACGCTGCCGGCAAGTCCGGCGGCGTTCCTCATCGTCAACCTCGGCGCACCGTTTCGTATCCGTGCCGGCACCGACATCGAGACGGCCGACTACGCCGACGGCTGCGTGGTCACCACGCCCACTCGCGCGTTCGAGTTCGGCTACCCGACCCGGACCCGGTCCGTCGGCGTGCACTTCAAGCCGTGGGGGCCGGCACCGTTCCTGCCGATGCCCGCGACGGAGCTGTGTGACCGGCCGGCGACGGTAGAGCAGGTGTGGGGGAGGCGCGCCACTGCTGAGCTGCGGGACCGGCTGGCCACAGCCGAGGGACCTCACGAGATGCTGACGCTGCTCGAGGAGGAGCTGATGCGACGGCTGGGCGACGCGGCCGGCCTGGGGCTGGTCCGCCATACGAGCCGCATCATCGCCGCGACCAGCGGTGCGGTGGCGATCGACGACCTGAGGGTTTCCGCCGGTGTCAGCAGCACTCACCTTGCACAGCGGTTCAAGGAGCTCATCGGCGTCACGCCGAAGCGGTTGGCCCGCAGCTACCGCTTCGCCGCCACAGTGCTCTCGATCAACCTCGCCGAACCGATCGACTGGGCCGACCTCGCCGGTGGCGCCGGCTACTTCGACCAGGCCCACTTCGGCCACGAGTTCCGGGCCTTCACCGGGCTCACACCGACCCGGTACGTCGACGTCAGGCGGCGGTTCCTGCGCGAGCATCCCGGCCACGTGCTGGGCGGCTGGCCGCTACCGACCGATTGATTCCTTACAAGAGCGACAGCCCACGAAACTCTAGCCTGAGGGCATTCCCAAGCAGAGGAGCGCGCACGTGGGCGACGTAGTCATGTACAGCTCGGTGTCGGTGGACGGCTTCATCGCGGACGAGAACGACCAGCCCGGACCGCTGTTCGACTGGTTGACCAGCGGCGACGTTCCATTGGACGAGAGCGGCACGTTGACGGTGTCGCAGACGTCCCACGACTACATCAGGCCGTACTGGGACCAGATCGGGGTGACGATCGCCGGCCGCCACGTCTTCGACCTGACGGACGGCTGGGACGGAAAGCCTCCGAGCGGGATCGACAACGTGGTCGTCGTGACGCACCGGCCGAAGCCCGAGGGCTGGGACCCCGAGGCGCCGTTTCACTTCGTCGACGGCGTCACAGCAGCAGTGGCCAAAGCGCAGGAGCTCGCGGGTGATCGCATCGTCGAGGTCGCCGCTGGCGACGTCGGCGGCCAGGTGCTTGCCGCGGGCCTGGTCGACGAGGTGCGCATGGACGTCGTACCCGTGGTGTTCGGGTCCGGCAAGCGCTACTTCGGGTCGGTCCACGCGCAGCACCTGTTGGAGGATCCCGACGTGGTGATTCAGGGCAACCGGGTGCTTCACCTGCGCTATCGGGTGCGCCGTTGACCGATCTGAGCGGGCTGGCGGGTCGCGCGGCGGGGGAGAGCCGAAGTGACGCTCCTTCTTCTCCTGCCCCGACCTGACCACCCAACCCGCCTGGACGGCCTCGGCCTGGCGGTCGCGGGCTTGGCTGATCGAGCCCGATGGGCGCTGTGCCAAGCGTCCCTCAGCCACGGGTGCGCCTAGTGATGCGGGCCTGGGCGGCGAGGCTGATGAGCGTGAGGAGGACGGTCAACGCGGTGTAGCAGACGACTGCCGGCACCTCGCCGAGAGGGCCGACGAGCTGCCCCTCGATGACGATGGGTAGCCCGAAGGCGACGTAGGAGACGACGTAGATTCCGCCGACGACTCCCGCGCGCTGGTGCGCTGCCGCGAGCGGGAAGATGAGGCGTAGCGCTGCGGTGAAGGACGCGCCGAAGCCGACACCGGCGACAGCCTGCCCGATGATCATGACGGCCAGGCTTCCGACGAACACTCCACCGATGATGCCGATGGCCCCGGCGAGGGACGCGTAGATCCCGATGATCATCGCGCGCCGCGGGTCGACGCGCGCGAAGGCCAGTCCGACGATGGCCGACACCGCCGGCGCGATGAACCCGGCCACGCCGTTGAGCAGGCCGCTGTCCAGATGAAAGACGCTGCGAACCATGCTCGGCGCCAGCCCGCCGGAGAGACCTGCGAGCATCCAGACGGCGGCGACCACGGGTGCCGCGGCGGCGAACTCCGCTCGGGCGGCGGGCGGGACGGCGACGCGCGGAACCATCGAGCGGAGAGCGCCCGCGGTACGGGGCATGGTCTCCGGAGACAGGGCGATCACGACGGCGCCGAGAATTGTGAGGACGACCAGGACGGCGAAGACGATCGAGTTCGCCCTGGGCGTGAGCTGGATGGCGAGACCGGCCAGCAGGGAGCCGGCGCCTAGCCCACCGGTCAGGCCGACACTGCCGAGGACCGTACCCAGCCTCTTCTTGTTCGGCGGGGCGAGTTCGACGAGCGCCGCGGTGAAGGCGGCCGTCGCCGCGCCGCTGGCGACGCCTTGGACGATGCGACCGGCGATCACCCAACTCACGTCGGGGGCGACGAGGAACAGCACATTCGACGCGAGCTGGATCACCAGTGCGCCGATCAGCACCGGGCGCCGGCCGACATGGTCGGACAGCGACCCCAGGGTGAGGACGGCGGCGAGGAAGCCGATCGCGTAGACAGCGAACGCCAGCGTGAGCAGCGACGGTGCGAAGTTCCACTGCTGGCGGTAGAGCACCAGCAGGGGCGTCAGCACACCCGCCGCGAGATACAGGCTGGTGAACGCGAGCGCTGTGCCTGTCAACGCCAGGCCGGCGGGGAGGGTGCGCCGCCGCCGGGTCGAGGGCGCGTCGATGGTTCCCGAAATCGTGGACATGACAGCTCCAGAGGGGCGGCCGCAGCGATGGGCCGAAGGATTGGTGAAGGTGGGGAGGGGATGTGGCCGCCCGGGCCGCTGCCGTCGGGCCCGGATCTGGTCCACTGCCGAGTTCGGCGCGGCGCGGCGGCCAGATCGCGATCGCTAGTCGGTAATGACGACGACGCCCGACAAGGCATCCAGCAGTTCCACAGTGCGCTCGGCAGCCCGATCGATCTGGACCCGTGGCTCGGCCGGGATCCGCTGCTCGTTGTAGGTGCCGGGCCCGTAGAACTGTCCGTAGCTCAGTACCACGCCACCCTCGGCGAGGACGGCGCGCTCCAACTCGGCGACAGCCCGGGCGTCGGGCCCGTCCGGAAGCTGCCAGGCGACGGTTTGGGCCAGGATCTTCGGCGATCCGCTCTGCCGCGCCGCCTCGATGAGATTCTGGTTGCCCTCGGTCCGGATCCGAGCGTTCAGCTCCGCATGATCGCCGATCCTCTCCACCTCGTCCGGTAGATCGGTCAGTTCGTTCAGAATGATGTCCGGTCCGAAGTCTCGAACCGCCTGGACCAGGGCGTCCCGGTCGAAGACGTCACACAGGATCGGCTCGGCGCCAAGGTGCGCCAGCAGTTCCGTCTTGTCGGACGATCGCGTCATGCCACCGACCACGTGCCCCCTCTCAACCAGTCGGGGGATCAGCCGCTGTCCGATTACGCCGGACGCACCGGCAAGAAATACCCGCATCATTCTTCCAATCGTTCGTAGGTCGGTAGGTCGAGCTCTGCGCGCTGCCGCCGCCGGATCACCTGTCGGTGGAACATTCGCCCAGCTCAGGCGTGCTGTGAGCTCTGGGGCTCTTGTCCGTTTGCTGGTGCTTCGTTCGTGGTCACGGCCGCAAAGTTACGCGTCGAGTGGCACTGCCCGCTGGTCCAATTCGGCGACAGATCCGTGGGCCAATTGGGCCTGATCCGGAGCATCCACGAGCGCCAGGCGTACGCCATCCGCAGCGAACGCCGACCTGACGAGGCACGGCTAGGGCATGACCCCGCACAAGGCGTCCAGCGCTCCCGCCCATGCGCTGTCCGAGGGAGCCGCGTAGTTGACCACCAGGGCGTCCCGCTCGGCCAACTGCCATTTCGAGTCGGCCAGCTCATGGCGGAAGTCGGCCATTCGGGCCACGGCCAGGCCCTGGCGGGCGGCCGCCTGGACGACCGGACCCTCGGTGCCGGACGGAAGCTCGATGACCGCTTGCAGCCCGGCGGCCAACCCGCTCACGCGGACGCTGGGCGCCCGCTGGGCCAACGCGGCGACCAGCTCGTCCCGGCGGCGCCGGTAGCGCACACGCATCGAGCGCACCTGACGGTCGTACGCGCCCGAGGCGATGAACTCGGCGAGCGTCAGCTGCTCCAGCGCACTCGACATGTAGTCGATGTCCCCTTTGGCCGCCACGACCTCCGGGACCAGATCCTTGGGCAGCACCATCCAACCGAGCCGCAACCCGGGAGCCAGCGACTTGCTCGCCGTGCCGAAGTACACCACCCGCTCCGGGTCGAGGCCCTGCAGCGCGCCCACCGGCTGGCGGTCGTATCTGAACTCCCCGTCGTAGTCGTCCTCCAGAATCAGCCCGTTGGTGGCGCGGGCCCAGTCCACCGCCGCCATGCGCCGCTGCGGGGTCAACGCGACCCCCGTTGGGTACTGATGCGCCGGTGTCAACAGCGCCGCCCCTGCCGCGTTCAACCCCGCCAGGTCATCGGTACGCGCGCCGTGCTCGTCAACGTAGAGGGGTGGGATGCGCAGGCCGGCGCTGGTCAGCAGATCGCGATACACGTCGAGGCCGTACGACTCGACAGCCAGCGCCGTGACCCGCCGCGCACGCAGGACCTGCGCCATCAGCGTCAGACCGTGGTGGAAACCGGCGCAGATCACGATCCGGTCCGGCTCGGCGTACACCCCGCGAGCCCGCGCCAGATAATCCGCGAGGGCGGTACGCAGTTCCACCCGGCCGAGAGCGTCGCCGTAACCGAAGGCATCGTTCGGGGCCGCCGTCAGAGCCCGACGAGCTGCTGCGAGCCACTGTGTACGGGGGAACTCCGCGAGGGTCGGCGTACCCGGCAGCAAGCCGTACGTGGGACGGCGCTGAGCGGGCCTCGGGCGAGCTGCGGCGGGCGTCGCGCCGCGCGGTTCGGCCCTTTTGGCCACCCGCGTTCCGGAGCCCTGTCGGGCGGTGATCCAGCCCTCGGCGACCAGCTCGGCGTAGGTGTCGGCAACGGTGTTGCGGGCGACACCAAGATCAGCTGCGAGCGAGCGGGACGACGGTAGCCGCGTGCCGGGCACCAGACGTCCGGTCCGGATGGCCTCCCGCAGGGCATCCGTGAGCCCGGCGCGCAGGCCGGGGCCGGTCAGGTCCAGATGGAGGTCGACGCCGAACATCGACGCTGACCTGGACCCCGAATTGGCCCGCGAATCTGCCACGAAAGCAGACCATATAGCAGTCCAACCGACCACGGAGCGAAGCCGGATAACGACCATCAACGGCACGGTGCGGCCAGTGACCCGGGGCGGGGCACGTGACAGTGACCCGCCCCTGATCAGATCAGAGTTGCCGGTAGTAGACGGCCACCGGCAGCGGCGTGCAGCCCAGTGCTTCGTACAGGGCTCGGGCGGGCGCGTGGAATCCGTCCCCGCCCGTGCCGATCGTGACGACCTCGGCGCCGAGGTCCCGCATCGCGGCGAACGCGTGCTCGCACAGCACGGTGCCCGTGCCGAGCCGGCGATGCTCGGTGGACACGGCGAGGATAGTGACGCTGGCATTTCGGCGCTCAGGCTCTACCGCCCAGGCCACGTAGCCAGCGATGGCACCGTTGATCTCGGCGACCGCGACGTACCGGTGCTCGGCGGGGTCGTGGAGCTCGGCAACCTGCTTGACGTAGTCGTCGCGCCACTCACCGTGCTGGTTGGCGAAGACGACCTCGCCCACCAGCGGGCGGAAGGAGTCTTCGTAGAACGGTCCGAACGTATCGATGGTCAGTTCGGTGAGCTGGGCCAGGTCATGCTGAAGAAACGAGCGGATACGCATGTGAGTGTGCCTCTCAAGCTGAGGGTCTGAAAGCCAACAGAACGGGCATCAGATGGCCAGCCAGCGGCCGGAACGGCGGCGAGCCGACCCTCAGTGGCGCGTACGCCAAGCGGCGAAGCAACTCATGACCGAAATCCTACCGGGCGGCTGCAACCGCATTCGTGGCACAGAGCGTCCGCCGAGGCCGCGGGGAACAGGTTTCAGAGCGCGTTCTTCACCCGCCGGGCGCCCAGACCGGGATCCTCCTCGCTCGCGGCGACGGAGACCACCAACGCGCCGCAATCGGTACCAGGTGGCCGGCCGAGTCGGGTTCTTCTTCCGCGGACCTGCATCCTGACGTACCCCCGAATCTGGGGGCATCGGCTGTCGTGGAGCAGGCACGGTCCTACCCGACCCGTGGTACGAGTCGACCGACGGTGTCGCCTGGTGCCGTCGGGTCAGGCTGGGCCGTTGACCAGTGGGTCGTGGACCCGGCCGAGGAACAGCGGTACGCCGGTGAGCCGGTCATGGATGACGTACAGGAATGGCCGGTTGACGAAGAACTGCGGCCCTTGCGGGATCGACGGCGGGCGGACGATGACCGCCGACGCGGCTGCCGCCTCGGTGCCCTTCTCGTCCACCCCGATGAACGTCTCGTGCACCACGTCGTCGATGCACAGGGCCGGCTCGGTGCTCATACGGGTGAAATCGGCCTGTGACGTGAATGCCGTGGGCATGCCGAGGCTGCTCAGCGCGGCGCCCAGCTCGGCCGGCAGGCGGAACGTCCACCGGGGCAGGCGCAGTTCGACGTCCGTGATCCGGAACCCGGTCAGCAACGCGCCCAGCCACGTCGCGTCGAGGTTCGCCTCGACCGCGGCGAGATCGTCCCGGGTCGGCATGACGATAGCCATGGCAAGCCCGTCGCCTGCGTACGGCACGTCGACTGCGCGCCACCCGTCCCCCTCGAGGTAACCCATTCGGTCGAAGGGACCACGCATGATCGGGACGTCGACAACCGTTCCGTCGTCCCTTGTGAACGGTCCCACCGCCGTGGCCGCCACGGTGAACGGGTACTTCCAGGCCGCCTTGAGGTAGATCGCGTTGGTCAGTATCAGGCTGGTGTTGGGGCTCACGGCGTCGGACTGCAAGAGCTCCGGAATCTTCGCGTTGGTCCGATCGGACACCCAGGTGTTGATCTCCTGGCGGGCCACCTCCGGCGCACCGCGAAAGTCGACCGGTCGCGGCGTGGCGCCGTAATAGCCGGCCAGGGTGTCCCGGAACCCGGGTCGCAGACACAGATCGAGTCGTGTCCACAGCGCATTGGCAGTGGTCAGCCGAGGCTGCTTGACTCCGTCACCGTCCTGGTAGCGGCCGGCGAGCGTCTGCTCGACGGTATTGAGCCCGCTGTCGAGTGCGCCGGGGCGCGGATGCGGCGCGTGGAGCACCGTGTCCATCTCGTCCGCCGTGGCAGAGCCGGCGCCCGCCCTGGTCATCGCGAGCGCGAGCCCGACCGAGTACGGCGCGCACACCACATTGCCGCCTGCCCGGGTCGATGCCACCGTGCGGTAGAGGTCGGCCGTGAAGCCGCGAACGGCGGTAGCGGCGGCCGGCATCGTGGCCGGGTCGGGTGGTACGCGGACCGCATCCGTCGCGGTGGACGGCGTGCCGGGCCAACGGAAATCACCTGGTGCGGCGGTAAGGGCAGCGGCCGCTAGCGGGACCGCCCGCAACACGGATCGACGCGAGACCATGTCTCGAGGTTAGAGCAGTCCCACGGAGACGCACCAGGCGCAGACCCAAATTCATCGAAACTCAGCGATGTCTATCACTCATGCGTTGAAGAAGCGCGAGATCAGCGGGAGTTCCGGCGGCTTGTTACTCGTACCGGTACTTCAGCGAGTCCGCCTCGGCCTTCTCGATGTCGGCGATCGTCAGTTCGGGCATTCGTAGCTGGGCCAGCGTCACCTCGGCCGAGGTCGGCTGGGCGTCCGTCGGTAGCCACTGCTCGGGCTTCCAGGCCCCGCTGCGCAACAGTGCCTTGGGGCAGTGCGGGTAGACCTCGTCGATCCCCAGCACCAGTGCACTGGCCGGTGGCTTGCCCACGGCGGTCAGCTGCGACAGCAGCTCGGGGCGAGTGGAGACGCAGGCCCGGCCGTTCACCCTGAGCGTCGTGGTGCGCCCGGGGATGATGAACAGCAGCCCGGCCCGTCCGGTGGCGACGACGTTCTGCAGGCTGTCCAGACGCTTGTTGCCGGTGGCGTCCGGTATTGCCACCGTCCGTGCGTCCAGGACGGCGACGAAGCCGGCAGGGCCACCGCGCGGGGAGACGTCGCAGTTGCCCTCGGCGTCCATGGTGGCGACCAGGACAAGCGACGAGCAGCCGATCAACCGCCGGGTCTGCTCGGTGAGCTCGGTCATCTGCTTTCGCACGGCCGCTTCGCTGGGAAGTTCGTAAGCCCGGCGCAGCGACTCCTGGTCGGGCACGGCGTCGAGGCGCAGCGAGTCGAAGGCACTGGCAGCGAGAACTGGCGTCATGCATCGACACTAATCGACCAACCTGACCGTTCCGGCCTTCGTCACGGCGACGGTCTTGCCCAAATCATCTTAGTGATTAAGATAATCGTGTGAGCATATCGACGGACTTCTCCGTGGCGATCGCCGGCGCCGGACTCTCCGGCCTCTGCCTCGCCCAGTACCTGATGCGCGCCGGCATCGACGTGCACGTCTACGAGCGGGACCCGGGTCCCTTCGTCCGGCGGCAGGGCTACCGGATCATTCTCGACCGGTACGGCCTGGAGGCGCTGCGCGAGAGCCTGCCCCGCTCGCTGTACAGCCTGGCGCTGACCACCGGCGACGAGCCCGGCGGCCACCTACGCTTCACCGACAGCCGGCTCCGGGACGCGTTCGCCATCACCTTCAAGGACGAGCCGCACGCGACCCGCCAGGTCGACCGGCTGACCCTGCGGTCGATCCTGCAGTCCGGGCTGGAGGGGCGCATCCACTACGGCAAGAATGCCGTCGCGGTGGACGATGACGACCCGGCGCGGCCGCGGCTGCTGTTCTCCGACGGCGGGGCCGCGGCGGCAAGCGTCGTCGTGGGCGCCGACGGCGTTGGCTCGGCGCTGCGCGCGCAGATCATGCCGGACGCGAACCCGGCGAACACCCCGATGGCGGGCATCTACGGCCGGTCGCCTCTGTGGCGCAACGGCGAGAGCATCATCCCGGACACGCTGCGCACCAGCGGGGTCCTGGCCATCGCCGACCGGCCGGGCCGCGCCTTCTTCTTCACCCCCATGCGCTTCGGCGAGAGCCCGCCCGAGGCGTTCGCGCGCCTGGCCCCGGGCAGCTATGCGCCCACCGGCGACGACTACGTCATGTGGGGACTGCTGCTCCGGCAGGAGGAGGTGCCCATGGGCCTCCGGGGCGACCTGCTGGCGTTGTGGCGACTGGCCTCCGGGATGAGCATGGACTTCCACCCGGTCATCCGGCGGCTGGTCGGCACGGCCGAGCTGGACGCCACTGTGCTCAACCTCTTCGCCACCGGCCAGCGCCCGCGCCGGTGGGCGATGCCCCGGGCGACGATGATGGGCGACGCCGTGCACGTCATGCCGCCGTTCGGCGCGCACGGCGGCAACACCGCGCTGCGTGACGCCGCCCTGCTCGGCCACAAGCTCGTCGAGGCCCGGGCCAACGGCGCGCCGGTGGAGGAGGCGATCGCCCGCTACCAGGACGAGATGGTGCCCTACGCCTTCCGCGCCGTCGACACCGCCGCGAGGCTGATGCGCCGCCTCACCGGGGACGCGGCCGCACCCCACTGGGTGCTGACCCGCGTGCTACCTCGGCTGCACCGGGTCACCGTCCCGGAGGGATGATTGCCGGCATGTCCCACGAGCCGGCCCGTGCGCCCGCGATCGCCGACCTCATGCGCGCCGGACGGGAGACGTCGCGGCTGTCCATGGTGTTCCGGTACGCCATCGCGGAGCGGCTGGGCCTCGCCGTGAGCGACCTGGAATGCCTCGACTACCTGGCGGACTTCGGATCCGCCACCGCGGGGCAGGTCGCCGAGCGGACCAACCTCACCACCGGGGCGGTGACCAGCATGCTCCGCCGGCTCCAGCAGGCGGGCTACGTGACGGCCGAGCGCGATCCGGCGGACCGGCGGCGGGTGATCGTCGCTCTGCGGCCGGAGCGGATGGCCGAGTTGGAGCGACCGTACGAGCGGTTCGCCGAGCGGGCGGAGCAACTCATCGAGGGCTACAGCGTCGAGGAGGTCACGCTGCTGGTCCGGCACTACGACCGCATGCAGGCGATGTACCTCGCCGAGTTGGACCGTCTCCGCAGCGGCGACACCGCGCAGCGGTCGGTTTGAGGTGGCGTGGTGCGACTGACGGCGCTGCCCGTTTACCGTCTGGCGACGAGATGTTGCCAGTCACCGGTCGGCGCCCGTTGTGCGCAGGCCCTGTCCGCCGCGATGGCCGTTCGACTCGAGCAGATCCACCGTGAGGCGGCCGTCGGCTAGCGGGAGTCGGGGCGGTCACGTCTCACCGGTCCCGCCAGTTCGAGCTTCTGCAGCTCGGCCCGCACCTCGTCGGCCGCGGTGTGGCCGATCTGGTCGAGCGAGACGACCGCATCCTCCAGCGCCTCCCGCGCGCCGTCATTGTCGCCGATGGCGGTGAGGCTCTCCGCGAGGTGTCGCAGGATGTCCGCCTCGTTGTAGTGGTCGTCGAAGCGGCGGATCAGCGCCCGCGCCCGGTGATAGCAGTCGATGGCCTGCTCGTACTCGCCCAGGTGATGGTGGGCGTAGCCCATCGTGTCCCAGGTGCCCGCTTCGGCGTGTTCGTCGCCGATCTCCTGGTCGAGGGCCGTCGCCTGCGCGCCGAAGCGCAACGTCTGCCGATGGTCGCCGAGCATGCTGTACAACCAGCCCACGTTGTTCAACGCCGCCGCCTGCCCCGGCCGGTCACCGAGCCGGCGGTAGAGCTCTAGCGCCCGTTCGTTGTGGCCGAGCGCGCCCGGCCAATCGCCCTGGTTGTGGCAGACCCACCCCAGGCCCCGGTGGGTGTCGGCCTGTTTCGCGTGGTCGTCCAGCTCGACGAAGATCTGCAGTGCGTGATGGTGCTGCTCGTACCCCACGTCCAGACGCCCCAGCTGGGTGTGGGCTACGCCCAGACTGCGATGGGCCTGCGCCTGCCGGTGCCGGTCTCCCATCCGCCGCGCCGCGGCGAGCGCCAGGTGCTGGGTGTCGATCCAGTCGTTCCAGTGCCCCTTGTAGTCGAAGAAGGTCTCCAGCGTCCGTGCCAACTGCCATACGTGGAGGTCACGGCCGTGCTCCGCCGCGTACGCCAGGATGCCCAGCAACATCTGGTGTTCGGTGACGAACCAGGCGAGAGCCTCGGCGTGGTCGGCCAGCGAATCGACGCCCATCGGCACGTCGGTCCCGGCCGCGCCGTCCGGCTCGGCCGCGTCGCGATTGGGCTCGACGAGCCGGGCCGCCCGGCCGGCGGTGTGTAGGACAAAGTTCAGCAGCCGGTCCATCGCGTCGCTGCGGGCCTGCGCCGGCTGGTCGTCGTCCACCCGATGCCGAGCATAGAGGCGCACCAGATCGTGCATCCGGTAGCGGGCCTGTCGCGGCACCTGGACCAGATGCGAGTCGCGCAACTCAGTCAACAGGAGCCGGCTGCGGTCCCGGGAGCGGCCGACGAGGCTGGCTGCGGCGGCCAGCCCGATCTCCGGTGCGGGCACTAGTGAGAGCAGAACGAACAGTCGGGCCGCCTCGGCGCTGAGCGCGTGGTGCGAGGCGGCGAACACGGCGCGGATGTCGCCGTGCAGATCGCCCACGGTCAGGGCGTCGAGCCGGGTCGCTTCCTCGCGAAGCTCCTCGCTGACCACGCTCAGCGGCAGGTCAGGCTGCATCGCCGCTCGAGCCGCCACGATGCTCAGGGCCAGGGGAAGGCCGGCACACCGGGACGCGATGTCCCGTACGCTCTGCGGCTCGACCGCCGCCCCGTGCCGGTTGAGCAGGTGGATCAACAGGTTGCGGGCCTCCGGCTCCGTCAACACCTCCAGGTCGACCGGCCGGGCGCCGTGCGCGGCGATGAGCCCGCCGAGGCGGGCCCGGCTGGTCACCAGCACCGTGCAGTGCTGCCCGCCGGGAAGCAGTGGAATCACCTGGGTCACGTCGCGGGCGTTGTCGAGCACGATCAGCATGCGTTTGTCGGCCAACAGGCTGCGGTAGAGGGCGGTCTGTGCGTCCAGGTCTACCGGAACCGTCTCGGCGGGCACGTGCAGCGCGTCCAGTAACCCGCGCAGCACGACCTCGGGTGACACCGGAGCGCTAACCTCGAAGCCACGTAGGTTCACGTACAACTGACCGTCCGGAAATCGCTTCAGGTTGTCGTACGCCCAGTGCAGCGCGAGCCAGGTCTTGCCGACGCCCCCGGGACCGCCGATGGTGGCGACGCCGCCGTCGGCGCCGGAGGCGGCGGACAGCGCGGCGAGTTCGTCGGCCCGACCGACGAAGCCCGCGGGTGGCGCCGGCAGTTGGCGGGGTACGTCACTGCGGGCGACGGCGGTCTCCGGGATGGGCGCGGCGAGAGTTGGGTCGCCGCTGATCATCCGCAGGTGCAGGCGTTGCAACTCCGACATGGGATCGACGCCGAGTGAGTCCGCCAGTCGGCGGCGTAGGGCCAGGTAATGGTCGAGCGCGTCGGCCTGCCTCCCGGACCGGCACAGCGCCAGCATGAGCTGACCGATCAGCCGTTCGTCGAACGGATGCTCCGCCACGGCGCGCAGGAGTTGCGGCACCAGGGCGGCGTGCTGGCCGCAGCGCAGCGCGACATCGGTGCGGTCCCGGTCGGCGGTGACCCGCTCCCGGTCGGCGGCCGTCCGGACATCATCGAGCCACGGCGTGTCGAGCTGACCCAGCGGAGTGCCTCGCCACAACCCCAAAGCCTCGTCGAAGATCCGCAACGCCCGTCCGGCATCCTCGGTGGTCCGGGCGACAGCGAGCAGTTCGCGGAACCGGTGCAGGTCGATCGCCCACGGGTCCACCTGGAGCAGGTAGCCGCCGGACTGCCGCCGGATCGACACATCGGCGGCCTCACCGAGACTGCGGCGCAGTCGTGACAGATAGCTGTAGAGCGAACTCGACGCCGACTGCGGTCGCAGGTCACCCCAGGCCCGGCTGATCAGTTGATCCGTGCGGATCAACTGATTGGCGCCGATGAGCAGGACCGCCAGCACGCCCCGCTGTCGAAGATGCCCCAGGTCGATCAACCGGCCTGCGACGCGAGCCTCGACCTCACCCGGCAGTCTGAACTCGACAGCCATCGCCGCGACCCCATTCGTCCCGGCGCGCGCCCCGCACGCTCACCCGTCACACGGTTGCTCACGATGGTTCCAGGTGGACGGCCACGCCGCCGCCCCACTTCCACAGTCTGGAAGTGCCCAGGACCGCGGCTCGCCGGCCCGCCACCGCCTGACTAGGGGATTCAAGGTACCTACAAGGTTCGCGGCAGTGGTCAGACGAATACTCGGCCGATGTCACTCCTTCCGTTGTTCAGAGGCGCCATGACGCTGGCGCTCCTGATGCCGCTGACACTGGTCGCGGCGGCGAAAATCCCTGGTGCCACGCCGGCCGCTCAAGCGAGCGGTCGCGGGCTCGAAGGCGCCTGGGCGAAGGCGGCCCAGGCCGGCGCGCCCGTCGAGGTTCCCGACCGCTTCACCGAGACGATGAAGGTGTGGGCCGATCCCGATGGCAAGCACCTGCGGGCTCAGCTGCACACCCGACCCATTCAACTCAAGAACCCGGGCACCGGCGTGTGGGAGCCCATCGACACCAACATCGTCGCTCGCGACGGTGTGCTGCGGACGGTACGCACGAAGGTTCCGCTGAGCCTCGGCGGGCGCGGCAGCAAGAGCCTGGTCTCGGCAGCCGGTAGCAACGGTACGGTCAACCTGAGCGTGAAGCAGGCGCTGCCGGAGCCGAAAATCTCCGGCAACACGGTCACCTACCCCGACGCGGTGTCCAGGGGAGTGGACCTCGTGGTGCGGGCCGAATCCGACGGGTTCGTCTCGCAGGTCGTCTTCCGGCACCGGCCGACCGGCCCGGTGACGGTGCGGATGCCGCTCACGCTGCCCAAGGGAACCACCTTCGGCAAGACGTCGCAGGGACTACCCCAACTGAAGGACGGCAAGGGCGCGGCGAAAGCCGCACCGGTCGTGCTGACCGCAACCGACGCCAAGCTCGGCAAGGCATCTCCGGTCGCGGCGCGCGTGGAGAAGTCGGAGCTGGTCTTCTCGCCGGACCCGAAGTTCCTCGCCGACCCGGCGGTGGCCTTCCCGGTGACGGTCGCCGCCGCCTCGGAGTGGTTCGGCGGCGGCGTGCCGCAGGATGCCTGGGTCAGCAAGAACGACCCCTACAACAACCATGCCGCCGAGGGATGGTTGCGCGCCGGTACCACCCAGACCAGCGCCGACATCGCCCGGGTGTACCTGAGGTTCAACACCGACGCCCCGGAGTTGGCGGGGGCATCGGTCGTCCAGGCAGACCTGATCATGTGGAACTACAAGTCCGGCGGCCCCAACGGAGCCCTCTGCGGTGACCCGCTGGGCGCTGGCATCGTCGCCGCGCGCCTCGGCTCCTCGTGGAGTTCCACCACTTTGGACTGGTACAACCAGCCCTCCACCACCGGCAGCGCCGAAGGCCTGAACCGGGCGGGCTACAACTACGACGCCGTCAACACCTGGTGCGCCAAGGACGAGGAGGTCTGGCACCGGGTCACCGGCATGGCCCGGGCCTGGATCGAGCAGGACGCACCCAACTACGGGCTGATGCTGCGGGCCGCCAGCGAGACCGCCGCGACCAACTGGCGCCAGTACTACGCCAGCGAGTTTGGTGGCGGCGACCCGTATCCGGGCTACCGTCACCCGCCCGCCCTCATGGTCGAGTACACGCCGCCACCCACGCGCACCGAGTGGGTGAAGTTCGAGTCGGACGCCGAGTTGACCGAGTTCCCCAGCTACGAAGAGGCCAAGGAGATGGCCGCCCAGCCGCTTGACGACGCCAGCTGGGGGCTGACCAACGAAGAGGCCGACGAATTCGAGAAGCTCGGCGTGGGCGTGCCCAGCGAGGTCGACTCCCGGCGACTTCGGCCGATACCGAGTGACGAGGAGATCGACCCGGCCGACATCGAACCCGACGAGGTGCCGTCCGGAGACCTCCCGGTCGACGAGACCAAGCCCACGGTCACCGGCGTGCAGCCGGTCGCCGGCAGCACCAACGTCCCGGTCGACACCACCGTCACCGTGACCTTCGGCGAGAAGGTCTGGAATCCGAAGATCATCATTAAGGACCCCAGCGGGACCGCGGCCCCGGGCACGACGACCTGGGACGCCACCGGACAGATCGCCACCTTCACTCCGGCGCAGCCGCTGAAGCCCAGCACCGCGTACAGCGCGGAGGCCCGTGAGGCGCACGACGAGGACGGCAACGAACAGGACCCGCACGGCTGGCAGTTCACCACCGAGAACGACACAAAGCCCCCGGCCGTCTCCGCGGTGACCCCGGCGGCCCAGGCGACCGACGTTCCGGTCGCCACGGCAGTCACAGCGACGTTCACCGAGCCGGTCGACGGTGCCCAGCTCGCGCTGAAGAACCCCGCTGGCACGTCGATCACTGGAACATCCGCCATGGACCCCGCAAAACGGGTACTCACCTTCACCCCGGCGGGGCCGCTGGCCGAAACCACCGCGTACACCGCCGAGGTGTCAGGGGCCACTGACGTCGCGGGCAACGCGATGTCCTCCTCGCACACATGGTCGTTCACCACCGGTGTGAAACCGCCGACCGGGCTCGTGGCCTCCTATGGCATGAACGAGGGGACCGGGACGAGCGTGGGTGACTCATCCGGCCAGAGCAACGCCGGCACGGCCACCAACACGACGTGGAGCACCAACGGCAGGTACGGCAAGGCGTTGTCGTTCAACGGCACCAGCAGCCTGGTCACCGTCGCCGACGCGCCCTCGTTGCGGCTCACCGGCGGGCTGACCCTGTCGGCGTGGGTGCGGCCCTCCTCAGTCGTGAGTTGGCGCAGCGTGGTCACCAAGAACCTCGCCACCGGGGAGGGCGCCTCCTACGTGCTGTACGGCTCGAACGGCGAAGCGCCGTCGGGCTGGCTGCAGCGCGGCGGCCAGCCGTACCAGGTGAGCGGTGGCACGCCGCTGGCCGTCAACGCCTGGAGCCACTTGACGGTCACCTATGACAGCGCCGACGCCCGGCTGTACGTCAACGGAACCCAGGCTGCCCGGACACCGCTCACGGGGCCGCTTGACGTCGACGGAGGGAAGGTGACAATCGGTGGCAACACGGTCTGGGGCGAGTACTTCAGCGGCCTGATCGACGAGGTGCGCGTCTACAACCGCGCCCTCGACGCGACCCAGATCCAGGCCGACATGGCCACTCCGGTCGGCGCCACCGGCCCCACCCCCACACCGACTCCGACCGCGACGCCAACGCCCACCCCGAGCCCGTCGCCCACCGGCCCGTCGAACCCGGTGCCCGGACTGGTGGCGGCCTACAACATGAACCAGGGCTCCGGCACTACGGTCTCCGACTCTTCTGGGCAGGCCAACAGCGGAGCGGCCCACGACACGACCTGGGCCACCAACGGCAGGTACGGCAAGGCGTTGTCGTTCAACGGCACCAGCAGCCTGGTCACCGTCACGCACGCGCCATCGTTGCGACTGACCACCGCGCTGACCCTGTCCGCCTGGGTCAGACCGGACGAGCAGTCCGACTGGCACACGGTGGTTATGAAGAACCTTGCATCCGGAATCAACGCCTCGTACGGCCTGTACGCCTCCGACAGGGACGGGCCCGCGGGGTGGCTCACCACCACCGGCGAGCCGGTCACTCCCCAGGGGCCCACCGCACTGCCGGACGGCACGTGGAGCAATGTGGCACTTACCTACGACGGCAGCAGGGCCACCCTCTACGTCAACGGCACAAAGGCCGGCGAGGTCGCCGTCACCGGCACCATCGACGACGACGGGGGCACGCTCACCATCGGCGGCAACGAGATCTGGGGCGAGTACTTCAGCGGCCTGATCGACGAGGTGCGCGTCTACAACCGCGCGCTCACCGCGGCGCAGATCCAGAGCGACATGAACACGCCGATCGGCGCCGCCCCGGCGGCGCAGCGCGCCACGTCCGCCAGCAGCACCACGGACATCGCGAAGCTCGCGATCTCCGGGGCTGAGGGGACCACTCCGGCGTTCACCACCTGGGTGTCGCGTCCACCGAACCAGCCGGCAAAGGTGCAGGTCGAGGTGGCCGCGCTGCCGGAGAAGTCCCCGACGGGTAAGTCGGCGGTCGACGCGAAACCGATCTGGTCGGGCACCGTGACCAGCACGGGCGGCGCGGCACGCCACACGCTGCGGATGCCATCCGGCAAGCTCACCAAGGGCCAGTGGGTGCGGTGGCACGCACGCACGACGGCGCCCGACGGAACCGGCGCGTGGTCGAAGTGGCAGACGTTCCAGGTCGGCGAAGCCCACTCGGCCGGGAAGCTCCCCCCGCAAGGCGCGTTCGCGGCGGCCGACGAGAACACGGGGGCGCCGTTCAACTACGAGCGGATCGACCGCGCGGGCTGCAACGCCGCGCGTCTGAGCTCGCCCCGACCCAACCACGCGTTCGGCTGGACCGTCCTGCGCCCCTATTCGGCCTGCCACAGCAAGATCCTGGGCTGGGCCGACTTCGAGGTGAATCAGTACACCGGCCTGCCGACGAGCCGATGCCCGAAGTCCAAGGGCGTGATGATGACCGTCAACGTGATCGTGTTCACCAACCTGGGCACCACGAACGGCAAACCGGTTGTCGGCGCCCCAGCGGATTCGACCCTCACAGCCAGGGACATCAGCCTCTGGACCAGCATCACCAACATCAAGACCGAGGCCGCCAACTGCACGCCCACGAACGCGTTCGACGGCGACACGCTTCGGCTCCGGATCGACGCGCGAGGGTCCGACAACTCCGAATGCACGATGACCGAGGGATCCAACCGGGACGCGACGATCGGCGCCTTCAAGCGGGACGGTGAGGACGCGTTCGTCTTCCAGTCGCAACCAAGGGCCTGGGGGAACTGCACTCTGCGGCCCAAGCTGTTCAACGCCGACAGCTTCCTGTTCATCGATCCCACGCCCTTCCGACTGTGGCAGTATCTCTCCACCCAGAACGGACCCCCGACCAGGCGGGGCGATCTCCCCTTCGTCGCCCGCTGCGACAGCGAACGCATCAGGTATCGCACGTTGATCGGGGGAGAGCTGAAGTGGACCGGCAACACCGGAGGGTGCAGGTTCCTCGGTGCCGATCGGGTCTACACCATGTACTCCCAGGACCCCGACCGGTGGGAGGTGGCGCAGCACATCCAGTTCGCCTTCCAGAACCCGCAGGGCACGGAGCCGAAGGTAAGTCTGACGGGTGTGCCCATCGCCAAGAGCTTCCCCGGCAACTACGACGCCTGCGGGGCAACGCCGTGCGCGAAGGTACCCCTCACCAAGCGGGCGAACAGCGCGCGTGTACCCCAGCCCGACGGGGCGCTCTACACCTCGAAGAACAAGTATTTTCGCGACAAGTACCGCGTGAACCTTCCCGGATACGGTCCGGGTAAGCAGTGCGACGAGTATCCGTTCGCATCCACCAACCAGGCGCTCGGTATCGAGGGGCAGATGGTCAACAATGTCTGGACTCCGAGCCTCAACGCGTCACTACGCATGGTGACCACCGCCCAGAACGCGGCTGCCGGGCGTGACCTCGGGGCCTTCTACGCCCGATATCGCGTGTTCAGTAGCGGGCAGCTCGAAGGAGGACTGCAGAACAGGCCATCCAACGCCTTTTTCGTTCGGATCAAGCCGGGCCTTCCACCGGCCTCGTAGCGACTGGTTCTCGTAGCGACTGGTTGAGGAGGGGGAGCCCATCTGGGCCCCCCTCCGCCCGGCTTCCGGTGATTCTCACCCCTCCGTGGGTTGCCTCGGCAGCCACCACAAGAGGAGTGAGCCCGCATGCCGTACCACGTCACCTATGGTCCGTAGCCGCCCGCTGACGCCGCAGGGACGGCCGGGGCGGCCAGCTTGACCCTGGGGCGGTCGGCGTCCGGATGACGCAGCTCGTCGAAGATGGTCAGCGCCTCTCGCCACGCCCGGCGCGCGGCGTCGAGGTCACCGGCGGCCTGCAGGCTGTCGCCCAGGTTGTCCAGCACCTCCGCCTCGTCGTAGCGGTCGCCGAGCTCCCGGTGCAGCACCAGCGCCCGCCGGTAGCAGTCCGCGGCCCGGTCGTGGTCGCCGAGGCCGTGCCGGACGTAGCCGAGACTGTCCCAGGTCAGTGCCGCGCCGTGCCGATCGCCGGTCTCCTCGTGCAGCCGCAGGGCCTCCTGGCAGCAGCGCAGCGCCGGCCCTGGCTCGCCGAGCCTGGCGTGCATCCAGCCCAGGTTGTTGAGCGCCTTGGCCTGCCCGACCCGGTAGCCGGCGGCCCGGTACAGGTCGAGGGCCAGCCGGGTCTCGTCGAGCGCCGCCCGTAGCTGGCCCTGCCGTGTGAGCACCCAGCTCACCCCGAGGTGCGTGTGCGCCCGTCCGGTGTCGTCGCCCAACTCGCGGTACAGCTCCAGGTCGCGCCGGTAGTGCCGGTGTGCTGCCTCGTGTTCGCCCGACCAGGTGCAGGCGATGGCGAGGCCACGGTGCGCCAGGGCCTGACCGGCCAGGTCACCCCGGCGCAGCGCCGCCGCCAGGGCGGTCCGCTGCGCGGCGGCCAGCTCGGGCCAGTGTCCGCTGCGATCGAGGTACGTGGTGAGGGCCGCCGCCAGTGTCCACGCGTGCCGGTCCAGGCCGGTGCCCGCCGCCTGCTCCACACAGGCCAGCAGGACGTGGCGCTCGGCGGCGAACCACGCCGTCGCCCATGCGTGCTCCGGCCGGTCGCCCACCGTCACCCCCGGCTCGGCCGGCGGGAGCGTGGCAGGTCGCGCCAACCGGTACGGGTCGAGCAGGTGGTCCGCCGCGTGCGAGGCGTACAGGTAGTGGTCGAAGAGGCGGCGTCGGGCGGCCTTCCGCTCGGACTCGGGGTCGGTGCCGTGACACAACTCCGAGGCGTACGCGCGAAGCAGGTCGTGCATCGTGTACCGGCCGGGGGTGCGCTCGGTGAGCAGGTTCGCCCGGGTGAGGTCGGCCAGCAGTGGTTCGACCCGAGCCGGCGGCAGGCCGGCGAGGCTGGCCACCGCCGTCCGTCCGGCGTCGGGGCCGGGGTGCAGCCCCAGTAGCCGGAACAACCGGGCCGGGTCGGCGTCCAACGCCCGGTACGACCAGGAGAAGACCGCCCGTACGTCGGTCGTGGGGTCGCCGGTGGCCAGTGCGGTGAGCCGAACCGGGTCGGTGTCCCGCAGTTCGGTGGCGAACGCCCCCAGCGGTACGTCGGGCTGCCCGACGGCGCGGGCCGCGACGACGGCCAAAGCCAACGGCAGGCCGGCGCAGCGGCGCACGATCTCGTCCAGCGCCGCCGCTTCGCGCCCGACACGCCCGCGACCGAGCCGACCGACCAGCAGCTCCCGGGCCTCGCCGGGCGGAAGCACGTCCAACGTCACAGGGTGGGCGCCGGCGTTGACCACCAGGCCGGTGAGCCGATTGCGGCTGGTCACCACGACCAGGCTGCCCGGGGATCCCGGCAGCAGGGGCCGCACCTGCTCCTCGTCGCGGGCGTTGTCGAGCAGCACCAGGACCCGACGGTCGGCGAGCAGTGTCCGGAACAGGGCGGCCTGCCCGGGCAGGTCGGCAGGCACCCGCTGGGGCGGCACGTGCAGCGCCTCCAGGAAGCCGCGCAGCGCCTCGCCCGGCGACACGGCCCGGCCGTCGAGGTCGAATCCGCGCAGGTTGACGTAGAGCTGCCCATCCGGGTACCGGTGCGCGACCCGGTAGGCCCAGTGCACCGCGAGGGTCGTCTTGCCGACCCCGGCGGTGCCGGCGATGGCGGAGATGACCACCGCCCGGCCCGGACCCTCCTCGCCGGAGTTACCGGCGGCCCCCGCCGGCCCGGCGGGCAGCAATGCGTCCAGTTGCCGCAGCGCCGTCGCGCGGCCGGTGAACCAGGCGGGGGCGCCGGGAAGCTGCGCTGGAGACGGGCCGTGGGGCTTGGCAGGTGTGGGCTCGGTCGGCGTCCGCCCCCTCAGCACCCGCAGGTGGGCCCCGCTCAGCTCGGGGCCGGGCTCCACGCCCAACTCGTCGACGAGGTGGCGGCGGGTCTCGGCGTAGAGCCGCAGTGCGGCGGCCCGCTGGCCGCAGCCGGCCAGGGCGAGCAGATACCCGGCCACCAGCGACTCCCGCAGCGGATGCTCGGCCGCCAGGGGGCGTAGGGCACGCGCGGTCGCGGCGAACCGGCCGAGGCCGAGTTCCACGGCGGCAAGCCGCTCGTATGCGAGCAGGCGTTGCTCATCAAGGCCGGTGGCCGCAGCGTCGACGAAGGCTCCGGTCGCGCCCGCCAGCGCCGGCCCCCGCCACAGCGCCAGGCCGTCGCGCAGCAGCCGCGCCGCCTCCGCCCGCCGGCCGGCAGCCTCCTCGGCGCGGGCCTGCTCGATCGCCGCGGTGAACTCGGCGAGGTCCAGCTCGGCCATGGGTACGGTGAGCCGGTAGCCGCTGCCCTGGGTCGTCAGCAGGTCGGCCGCTCCTACCTCGCGCAGGGCCGACCGGATTCGGGAGACACAGACCTGAACCTGGGTCCGGGCGCTGGCGGGTGGTTCCTCAGCCCAGAGCGCCGACACGATCTGCCCGAGGGGCACCAGCCGATCGGCGTTGAGGAGGAGCAGCGCGAGCACCGCGCGTTGCTGAGGGCGGTCGATGGGAAGGACCCGCCCCCCGGCGGTCACCTGGACGGGGCCGAGGAGGGTCCACCGCATGGCTTTCCTCGTCAGTCGTGATCGGACGTCCACAGTCTACGAACGCGGTGGTCGGCACGGCCGGCGCCAAGCGGTCGGATAGCGGACGACAAGCGGCCCCGCCCAGGCTCGTCTCAGTCATCGGACCTGTTGGTCCGGGCGGGAGGCAGGCCGGCACGGCGCCGGTCGAGGCGGACAGGAGAGCGACATGCGAGTAACCAAGGGGCGGGGCGTGCTGACGGCCGTCATGTCGACGGCAGCTGTGGTGGCCGGCATGGGTTGGGCGGCGCCGGCCTCGGCGGCGCCGGCGGGGTTGGAGACGGTCACCCATTCGGCCGCGGAGAGCAGCGCGGACAAGTCGGCGCTCGCGGCCTGCCCGGCCGGCAAGGTGGTCACCGGGGGCGGCGGGTTCCTCGTCGCCGGTTCGTCGGCCGCCGGACGGGTGGGGCTGGACCGGTTGGAGCCGCTGTCGAACGGCACCGGGTTCTTCGTGACGATGCGGGAGGCGGGCCCTGTCAACTTCACCGGCGACTGGGCATTGCAGGCCCTCGCCCAGTGCGCCACCACGCCGGCCGGGTACCAGGTGGTGGCCACGACCGGGGCGATCGGAACGGAGTTCGTCACGGCGAGCTGCGGGACGAAGAAGGTCATCGGCATGGGTGGGCGGATCAACAGCGGCCTGGGCGACGTCGTGCTCGACCAGGTGGTGCCGTCGTCGGACCTGACGTCGGTGACCGTCCGGGCGGTCGCTGTGCAGGGCACCTCGCCGGCCGGCTGGAGCGCCACCTCGATCGCGGTCTGCGCCAACGGGCCCGCCGGGCTGGAGCGGGTCGTGTCGACGGGGACGAGCGCGAGCAACTCGTCCGACAGCGGCCTCAAGGCGTGCCCGGCCGGCAAGGGCCTCTACAGCGCGGGCGCTGACATCAACGCCGGCAACGGTCAGGTGCTACTGACCGCAGTCAACATCACCGGGGGTGACACCGTGCGGTTGCGAGCGGACGAGGACGCCGACGGCTTCGCCGGCTCGTGGAGCCTCAACGGATACGGCATCTGCGGGAGCTGATCCGGCATCGCCCCTCTTGGTTCGTACAGGTCAGAAGGCTGCTTCCCGGGTTCGGGAAGCAGCCTTCTCACTGTCGTGCGGCAGCAGCCCTGCCTGTTCTGGGTCGGGGTGTGGTCAGCGGACGTCGCCCGTAACAGGGAGCGCTCGGGTGACGACAGGAGTCGATGGCGTAAAGATGCGAAACGTCGGCATTGGCGCGTGGTGAACGACGGGTATCCCGGGCGGGGGTCCTACGTCGATCATTGCCCGAGGATAGATATGAGTCACTCTCACCTCCTGGCGGAACGCCCGGGCGCGGAGGGCGAGACGTCGGCACCGGAAGCCGGGCGTGACCGAACGGCCCGACTCCGCGTCCCCGGAGGATCGCCATGCCCCGTCCCGCTCTCCGTAACCGGCTCGCGGCCTTCACCGCCGCCGTCCTGACCGCGAGCGTCCTGACGGTGACCCCGCCGTCACCGGCGCTGGCCGCCACGACGTTCGCCGCCAACGACTACTGCCTCGGCCAGTGCGCCGACATCCTGCCCCCTGGGCAGAACGGCAACGCCACGCTGGTCGCCATCCTGGCGCACCAGGCGCTCGGCACCCGCCCGGCGCACTCCAGCGACCAGCTCGACGAGTACGCGAACCTGGTCTACAACTACGCCGGGCTGACCGACGAGCAGATCGCCCACTTCTACAACGACGCCTCGTTCGGCGTCCCGGCCGCACAGGTGGAGAGCACCGTCTCGCCGCGCGCGGACGTCACCATCGTGCGGGACAAGGCCACCGGCGTCCCGCACGTCACCGGCACCACCCGCGCCGGCACCATGTTCGGCGCCGGCTACGCCGGAGCCCAGGACCGGCTCTGGGTGATGGACCTGCTGCGGCACGTCGGCCGCGGCAACGTCACCTCGTTCGCCGGCGGCGCCCCTGGCAACCGTGAGCTGGAGCAGAGCGTCTGGGCCAACTCGCCCTACACCGAGGCGGATCTCCAGGCCCAGGTGGACGCGCTGCGCACCAAGGGCGCCCGGGGCCAGCAGCTCTACACCGACGTGGTCGACTACATCGCAGGCATCAACGCCTACATCGACAAGTCGATCGCCGAGGACAACTACCCGGGTGAGTACGTGCTCGCCGGCGCCGGCAAGCCGAAGCACTTCACAATGACCGATTTGATCGCCACCGCCGGCGTGATCGGCGGACTCTTCGGCGGGGGCGGCGGCAGCGAGATCCAGTCCGCGCTGGTCCGGGTGGCCGCCCGCGCCAAGTACGGTGCCACCGAGGGCGACCGGGTGTGGGCGGCGTTCCGCTCGCAGAACGACCCGGAGACCGTCCTCACCCTGCACGACGGGCAGAGCTTCCCGTACGGGGCGACGCCGCCCGGCGCGACCAGCGCGGTGCTCCCCGACGCCGGCTCGGTGGTCGCCGAACCCCTCGCCTACGACGCCACCGGCGGGGCCGCCGCCCGCACCGGCGCCAGCACCGCCACCAAGGATTTGCTCGGCGGCCTGGCCAACCTGCGCGCGCACGGCATGTCCAACGCGGTGGTGGTCTCCGGACGGCACACCACCACCGGCAACCCGGTGGCCGTGTTCGGGCCGCAGACCGGCTACTTCGCGCCGCAGTTGCTGATGCTCCAGGAGTTGCAGGGCCCGGGCATCAGCGCTCGGGGCGCCGCGTTCGCCGGGCTCAACCTCTACGTGCTGCTCGGCCGGGGCCAGGACTACGCGTGGAGCGCGACCTCCGCCTCCCAGGACCTCACCGACACGTACGCGGTGCCGCTGTGCACCACCGACGGCAGCGCCCCGACGCTGCGCACCAACCGCTACCTCTACCACGGGCAGTGCCTCGCCATGGAGGCGCTGGAGCAGCGCAACTCCTGGTCGCCGACGCTGGCCGACTCCACCCCGGCGGGCTCGTACACCCTGCGTGCGCTGCGCACGAAGTACGGGCTGGTGGCCCACCGGGGGCTGGTGAACGGGCAGCCGACCGCGTTCACGAAACTGCGCTCGACCTACCGGCACGAGGCTGACTCGGCGATCGGCTTCCAGGCCTTCAACGACCCGTCGGCGATGGGCAGCGCGGCCGCGTTCCAGGCGTCCGCGGCCGACGTCGGGTACGCGTTCAACTGGTTCTACGTCAACTCGACCGAGGCGGCGTACTACAACTCCGGCGCGAACCCGGTCCGTCCGGCCACCGCCGACCCGAACCTGCCCACGAAGGCCGACCCGGCGTACGAGTGGGCCGGCTGGAACCCGGACACCAACGACGCCACCTACACGCCGGCGTCGGCGCATCCGCAGTCGGTCAACCAGGACTACTACGTCAGCTGGAACAACAAGCAGGCGCGGGACTTCGGGGCCGCCGACGGTAACTTCAGCTTCGGCTCCGTACACCGGGCCCAGCTGCTCGACGGCCCGGTGCGCGCGGCGATCGCCCAGCGCAAGCTCGGCCGCGCCGACGTCGTCACGATCATGGCGGACGCGGCGGTGACCGACCTGCGCGGCCAGCAGGTCCTCGGCGACCTGCTGCGGGTGCTGGACAGCACGCCGGTCACCGATCCGGCGCTGGCCGACGCGGTGGGCAAGCTGCGCGCCTGGCAGCAGGCCGGGGCCCGCCGGGTGGAGACGTCACCCGGCTCCAAGGTCTACCAGCACGCCGACGCGATCCGGATCTTCGACGCCTGGTGGCCGCTGCTGGCCTCGGCGCAGTTCCGCCCCGGCCTGGGGCCGGATCTCTACGCCGCGCTGGTCGACGCGATCGAGGTGAACGAGGCGCCGTCGGGCGGCCAGAACGGGGGACGCGACGGTGCCGCGAGCTGGGCGTTGCAGGGCCAGGCGCACAAGGGCTCGTCGTTCCAGCACGGGTGGTGGGGCTACGTCGACAAGGACCTGCGGACCGTGCTCGGCGACCCGGTGGCCGGTGGGCTGGGCCGCGCGTACTGCGGCAACGGCAACCTCGGCGCATGCCGGCAGGCACTGCTCGACGCGCTCGGCCAGGCCGCCGCCGTGCCGGCCACCACCGTCTACCCCGGCGACAAGTCCTGCGGGGCCGGCGACCAGTGGTGTGCCGACTCGATCGCCCACTCCGGGCTCGGCGGCATCACCCACCCGGTGATCGCCTGGCAGAACCGCCCCACCTACCAGCAGGTCGTCTCGTTCCCGGCGCGCCGGGGCGACGACGTCACCAACCTGGCGCAGGGCCGCCCGACCACCGCGTCGAGCACCCAGTTCCTGACCGGCCACACGCCGGACAAGGCTGTCGACGGCAGTCTCGGCAGCCGGTGGGCGAGCAGCTACAACGACAACCAGTGGCTCCGGGTCGACCTCGGCGCGGCCCGCAGCGTCAGCCGGGCGGTCCTTCGGTGGGAGTCGGCTCACGCCACCTCGTACCGGATCGAGGTCTCCGGCGACGGCACCTCCTGGACGCCGGTGTTCGCCACCACGACCGGCAACGGCGGCGTCGACAACGCCACCTTCGCCCCGGTCACCGCCCGCTACGTGCGGGTGTACGGGGTCAAGCGGGCCACCTCGTACGGGTTCTCGCTCTACGAATTCGAGCTGTACGGCAAGTGACAGTGCTCGGAGGGGCCGGCGGGAATCACTCGCCGGCCCCTCCGGTGCACAGCGGGGCCCGACTAACGGGTCGGCTCCCCGGACGGCTGCACCAGGAACGATCTGATGTGTTCCAGCGCCATGTCCAGAGCGACTTCCATGGGTGCGACGTCGTGCGCGGCGTTCGCCAGCAGGTAGCCGCCCTGCAGAGCGGCCATCAATCCCGTGGCCAGCTTCTCCGGGTCGGCGTCCTGGCGCAGAAGGCCGCTGTCGCGCATCCGGTGCAGACCATCACTGATCAGCTTTTCCCATGCCGCGAACGTCTCCGACAGGGACGATCGAGCCTGCTCATCCTGATCAGACAGCTCGAGAGTCATCGACCCGAGCCCGCACCCGTACTTGCCGTTGTTCAGCGAGTTGGCCTGGACCAGCGCGTTACGCCACCGGACCAGCCCTGCGAACGATCTCAGTCGTTCGAGCCCCGCGCGCTCGCGCTGAAGCACTAGCGCGCCTCGATACTTGACCAAGGCGCGCACGAGTTCCTGCTTGTCGGCGAAGTGGTGGTAGAGCTGAGACTTGCTCGTCTGGCTTGCCTCGCGGATGTCGTCAAGGGTCGTCGCGTTCACTCCGCGCACGAGCATCAGGCGGTTCGCTGCCTCGAGGATCCGCTCTCGCGTCGCGATGCCTCGTTGACTGATCCTCCGCCTGGTCGTCGGCGCAGCCACCTGCTCGTCGCTCATTTGTCAAGTCTATCCAGCGGGCCAGATGATCTAGAGGGAATGGGACCTCGGAGTCCACGTCCCAACGGCCAGGTGGACGGTGTACCCACTATTCCTGATCATCGTGACACGAGCTTTCCTGGACCATCTGGTCCTCAACGCAAGGATTGTCCGGGCGGACCGCCTCGGCCCGGACCGGTTGTTGCGCTCGCCGAGGAGTTGCTGCTCCTCGCCTACGACGACACGACCGGCAAGGCGACCATGCCACGGATCAGCCTCGACCT
>NZ_JBEZGJ010000093.1:0-29132 GCF_040649965.1 Micromonospora sp. NPDC048843 | reverse complement strand
TGCCTCACTCATCGTCTCTCCTCGCTTCGCTTCGCTTCGTCTCGGCACCACCGGGCCGGGCCGGCGGCGGGCACAAAAAAGCCCCTCGCGCAGGAGGGGCCGCCGTGCTGTCGCTGGGTTCAGCGCATCAGCACGGCCCGGTAAGAAGCAGGAAGACTCCGGCCATGTCCCGCAGTGTACCTCTTCCACGGTTCGCCCTGCCGGCCCCCGTGCGGTGTCGAACGCGTTCCCCCGAGCTGGCGAATATCGGTGCGTAACCGACGGACTACCTGCGGGGGTCGGCGATAACGACAAACATGGTTAGCCTGAGAGACTAGTGAGATTCCTGCGGCAAACGAGGCTCGACGTCGCGAACCCAACGGCGGGTCCAGGTGCTCTCTAGAGAGCTGCCGTGACGGCGACGAGGAGGAGGCCCGTGACACAACAGACCTGGGACGAGGTGGGCGGCCTGTTGCCGCACGACGAGTTCCGCGCCGCCAGCGAGGCCATCGTGGCCAACATCGAGCAGGTCATCGAGGGTAAGACCGCCACAGTGCGGCTCGCCCTGGCCGTCCTGCTCGCCGAGGGTCACCTCCTGATCGAAGACGTTCCGGGTGTCGGCAAGACCAAACTTGCCAAGGCCCTCGCGCGGTCCATCGACTGCACTGTGCGACGGATCCAGTTCACCCCCGACCTGCTGCCCAGCGACGTCACCGGTGTCAGCGTCTACAACCAGGAGACGCACGACTTCGAGTTCCGCCCCGGCGCCGTGTTCGCCAACCTGGTGGTCGGCGACGAGATCAACAGGGCCTCGCCGAAGACCCAGTCGGCGTTGCTGGAGTGCATGGAGGAACGGCAGGTCACCGTCGACGGGGTGACGTACCAGCTCCAGACCCCGTTCATGGTGATCGCCACCCAGAACCCGATCGAGATGGAGGGGACCTACCCGCTGCCGGAGGCGCAGCGCGACCGGTTCACCGCCCGCATCGCGATGGGTTACCCGGACTCCAACGCCGAGCTGGCCATGCTCGACGGCCACGGCGCCACCGACCCGCTGCACGAGCTGCGCGCGGTCTCCGACGCGGCCATCGTCCGGCAGCTGATCGCCACCGTCCGGCAGGTGCACGTGGCGGACGCGGTCAAGCAGTACGCGATCGACCTGGTCACCGCCACCCGCGAGGCCCCCGACCTGCGGCTCGGCGCGTCCCCCCGGGCGACCCTGCAACTGTTGCGCACCGCCCGGGCGGTCGCCGCCCTGGAAGGCCGCGACTACGTGCTTCCCGACGATCTGCAGGCCCTGGCGGTGCCGGTGCTCGCCCACCGGATCATCCCCACCGCCGACGCGCAGCTCGCCCGGCGCACCACCGACGCGATCGTCTCCGAGCTGGTGCACCGCCTGCCGCTGCCACACGACCGGCAGCGCAACCCGTACGACACCCGGCCCCCCGCCACCGGCAACGGTCGCGCACCCTACGAGCCGCGGAGGCCGTGACGTGCGTGCCGGGCTACGCGGCCTGACCACCCGCGGGAGGTCCTTCCTCGCCGCTGCGGTCGCGGCGGCGGTCTCCGCCGGCATCCTCGGCGAGAAGGACCTGCTCCGGGTGGCTGTGCTGTTGGCCATCCTGCCGTTGCTGGCCGCCGCCTACGTCGGGCGGAGCCGCTACAAGCTGGCCTGCAACCGTTCGCTGGACCCGCACCGGGTTCCGGTCGGCGCCAACTCCCGGGTGGTGCTGCGCCTGCAGAACCTCTCCCGGTTGCCGACCGGCACCCTGCTCCTGGAGGACCGGCTGCCCTACGCGCTGGGCAGCCGGCCCCGGGTGGTGTTGGAGCGACTCGGCGCGCACCAGGCCAGCTCCGTGGCGTACACGGTGCGGGCCGACGTGCGGGGTCGCTACGACGTGGGCCCGCTGGTCGTCCGGATGACCGACCCGTTCGGCCTCTGTGAACTCACCCGCTCCTTCCCCAGCACCGACCACCTGACGGTCATCCCGCAGGTCACCCCGCTGCCGTCGGTCCGGCTCCCCGGGGAGTACGCGGGCAGCGGCGACAGCCGGGCCCGCTCGGTGGCGGTGCACGGCGAGGACGACGCGGCGACCCGGGAGTACCGGCGCGGCGACGACCTGCGCCGGGTGCACTGGAAGTCCACAGCCCGCACCGGTGAGCTGATGGTGCGCCGCGAGGAGCAACCGTGGGAGAGCCGGGCCACAGTCGTCCTGGACACCCGGGCGTACGGCCACCGGGGCGAGGGGCCGACGGCCAGTTTCGAGTGGTCGGTGTCGGCCGCCGCGAGCATCGCCGTTCACCTGCGGCAGGCCGGTTACAAGTTGCGCCTGGTCACCGGCTCGGGGGCAGATGTGGACGCCTCGGAGGCCGGCGGCGACGGCGCGCTGCTCGACCACCTCGCGGAGGTCCGACTGGATCAGCGCGCCGAGGTCACCGGCCTCGTGCAGCGGGTCCGCCAACGGGCCGACGGCGGTCTGATCATCGGCCTGTTCGGCACGGTGAGCATCGCCGAGGCAGAGCTGCTGGCCGGGCTGCGGGGCAACGGCGCCACCTGCGTCGGCTTCCTCCTGAACAGCTCCACCTGGCTCAGCCTGCCGGAGAAGGCGCGGGCCGAGGCGGAGCACGCCCACGCCGCCGCCGTCCTCGCCATGTTGCAGAGTGGCTGGCGGGTGGTCGGCGTCGACCACGGCGGCCGGCTGCCGGCGCTGTGGCCGCAGATCGGTCGGGGCGCCCAGGGGTTCGCCCTGCGGGCCGCGCTGGCCGAGACGGTCGCCGGCGGTGTGCGATGAACGGAAGGCTCCCCTCATGATCAGCAGTCGGAACATCGGCATGGTGGCGGCCGCTGCCACGCTGCTGGCCGCCGCGCCGCTGTCGGCCATCTTCCAGGGCTGGACGTGGTTGATCGAGTCCATCATCGCGGTCGCCGTGGTGGCCGGGGTGGCCGCGCTGACCCGCCTCGCCCGGGCACCCCTGTGGGCTCAGGTGCTGGGCATGCTGGCCGGCCTGATGCTCGCCCTGACCTGGTTGTTCCCCAGCGGCCAGGAGCTGCTCGCGATCCTGCCCACCCCGGGCACGCTCGCGTACTTCGGCGACCTGCTCGCCGGCTCCATGCAGGACATGCGCTCCTACGGGGTCGAGGTCCCGGACACCGACCCGCTGCTGTTCATCGCCGTGCTCGGCGTCGGCGGGGTCGCCGTGCTGGTGGACGTGCTGGCCGTGGGCCTGCGCCGGCCCGCGCTGGCGGGGCTGCCGATGCTCGCCATCTACTCGGTGCCGGTCGCCGTCTACGTGGACAGCGTCCCCGCTGTGCCGTTCGTGGTGGGCGCCGCCGGTTACCTCTGGCTGCTGGTCACCGACAACGTCGACCGGGTGCGCCGCTTCGGGCGCCGGTTCACCGGTGATGGCCGCGACGTCGACGTGTGGGAGGCCTCTCCGCTGGCGTCCGCCGGCCGTCGGCTCGCGGCGGTCGGGGTGGCCCTGGCTGTGGCGCTGCCGCTGGCGGTGCCCGGCATGACCGGCGGGCTGCTCGACTCGCTCAGCCGAGGGCCGGGCAACGGCACCGGCAACGGGTCCGGCTCGGGCGGCACGTCGGGTCGGATCGATCTGTTCGCCTCACTCGCCGGCCAGCTCAACCAGTCCCAGGTCGCCGACCTGGTGAAGGTGAAGACGTCCGAGCAGAACCCGTTCTACCTGCGCTACGCGGTCGCCGACGAGCTGCGCCCCGCTGGTTTCCAGGCGCGCAACCCCAGCGGCCGGTCGGTCAACAAAGACCTACCGAACCCGGCCGACCGGGCCGGTCCAGGCGTGCAGCAGACCACCTACCAGGCGACCGTCGAGGTCACCAAGAGCCTGAGCATGTCGCTGATGCCTGTGTACGCCGAACCGACCCGCGCCGACGACCTCAGCGACAACTGGCTCTACGACGCCAACCAGCAGGTCGTCTTCTCCAACCGGGAGAACTCCCGCGGTCGGAAGTACTCCTTCGACTACGTCCGTTCGACCTTCACGCCCGACGCGTTGCGGGCGGCGAAGTCGCTCCCTACCGAGCACCCCGTACGCCGACAGATGACCGCCACCCCCGGGCCGGTGCCCGAGGTGGAAGAGCTGGTCAAGGGGCTGATCCAGGGCAAGCGCACCGACTACGACCGGGTGCTGTCGATCTACAAGCACTTCTCGGCGGACAACGGGTTCAGCTACCGGTTGAGCACCGAGAGCGGCAGCAGCGGTCAGGATATCGTCAACTTTCTGACCAACAAGGTCGGCTACTGCCAGCAGTACGCCGCCGCGATGGCCTGGCTGGTCCGCTCGGCCGGCATCCCGGCCCGGGTGGCGTTCGGGTTCACCAACGGCAGCAAGCGCGACGGTGACACCTTCACGCTGACCAACCTCAACCTGCACGCCTGGACCGAGGTCTACTTCGACGGGGCTGGTTGGGTGCCGTTCGACGCCACCCCGGCGTACGGGGTGCCCGGCTCCACCCGGTCGGCCTGGGCACCGGACACTGACGCGCCGGAGGAGACCAGCCCGAGCAGCGGCGCCACGAGCGCCCCGACGGACCCGGGCGCCGCGACGGAGCCGACCGGCCCGGACAACGCCGACCGGGACACCGACGACGGGCTCTCTCTCGGCGGGACGACGCCGAACGAGCAGCCACCGGTCTGGCCGTGGTGGGCAGCGGGCCTGGTGGCCCTGCTGGTGCTGCTCGCGGTGCCCGCGCTGCGCCGGATGGCCCTGCGCCGCCGACGCAGTGGCCGCGCGGCGAGCGTGGTGATGGCCTCCGCGAGGGTCGACGGCGACAGCGAGCCGGGGGCACGTCCGGTGGTGGTCAGCGCGGACGCCAACCGGGCCCGCGCGGACGCGCACGCCGCCTGGGCGGAGCTTCTCGACACGCTTGTGGACTTCCGGGTCCCGGTCGATCCGACCGAGACGCCCAGGGCGACAGCGGACCGGCTTGTCCGGGACTCCCTCGACGATGAGGACGCGATCGGGTCCGCGCGGCTGCTCGGCCGGGCGGAGGAGCGGGCCCGCTACGCGCGGGACCCGCTGACCGGTGAGCGGTTGCTGCCGGCGCTCCGCGCGGTCCGAGCGGCGCTCGCGACACGGGCGGACCGACGGACCCGCCTGCTCGCCGCAGTGCTGCCGCCCTCGGTGCTGCTGCGCTGGCGCACCACAATGGCGGACAGGTCCGGCCGAATGGTGGCGCTCACCGGGCAGGCCCGGTACCGACTGCTGCGGTGGAACCCTCGACGGCTGCTGGCCGACCGGGCCGCTCGCTGACCGACCAGTTCCAGGCACGGGGCGGCGGCCACCACCGCCGCCCCACCCGCCTGAGCTGCCGCCATCCATGATCGTGCTCGATCCAGGAGATAGGCCCTTCCCTGGTGCACGATGCCACTACATCCAGGACCGAGCACGATCATGCGGGGAGTGCGCGCTCCTCGGTGGGATGCTTCTGCGGGTCGAGGCACCCTGCGGAGAGCGGGCAGCGGTCCGGGCACCCTGCGGAGGGCGGGCAGCGGTAGAGGGCGCGCGGATACGACGGAGGTCGCCGGGTGCTGTGCCCGGCGACCGCTCGTCGCGGCGTACGGCCCGCCTCAGCGGCGGGACCGGCTCAGCGGTGCCCCTCCGGGCGCTGCCGCCACCTGTCCTCCATGCGGTCCAGGATTGACGACCGGCGACCGGATCGGCCACCGCGGGGACGACGACGACTCGTCGTGCCGCCCACCACGTGCAGGTCGGGTGACTGAGCCCGCCGGTGCGACTGCACCGCGAACGCGGCCGACGCCAGCATGACGACGAAGCCCGCCACCGCCAGTGGTGGAGTCTTGATCACCGCGCCATAGACCAGTAGAGCCAAGCCAGCGATGATGACGCCGGCGGCGACGAGCAGGCGACGCCGCGCATGGAAGCGCGGATCGCTGGCGCGCACGGCCGAGGCGAATTTGGGGTCCTCGGCAAGCGACCGCTCGATCTGCTCGAACAGCCGCTGCTCGTGCTCCGAGAGCGGCACGGCACTCCTCCCCGGTCACGTTGGTCGGGCCCACTCGGGCCGACAGACCGTGGCAGCCAACCGGCTGCTTACCCGCAAGTCTACGAGGGGGGTCGCGCGTCGGAAAGCGGGACGACCTATGGGCGGGGTGGATTTTCGTTTCGACGGGGATCACGGTCGCCCATCAGACTGGCCGGACCTATGACGGACCGCCCGAAACGGGCAGCGGCGGCGTCCGCGGCAGCTTCCGCTTCGCGCCAGCCACGCTCGGGCGCGCCGAGGGTGAGTTGCCGCGGAGCGCCCTGCGCCGGAGCGAGCCCTTCCACCCGGACACCGACGAGTCGGATCCGCTCGCCCGGGTCCAACGCGGTGTAGAGCGCCCAGACCGTGTCGAACATCTCGCGGGCGGTGTCGGTGGGAACGTCGAGGGTGCGAGATCGGCTGACGGTGCGGAAGTCGGCCAGCCGGACCTTGAGTGAGACGGTGCGCCCGACCTGCCCGGAGCCGCGCAACCGGACACCGACCTTCGCGCTGAGCGCGAGCAACGCACGGCGGATCTCCAACGGGTCGGCCACGTCGACGTCGAAGGTCACCTCGGCGCCTATCGACTTGTCGACGTGTTCGGGGCTGACCCCGCGCGGGTCGCGACCCCAGGCCAACTCGTGCAGGTGGGATGCCGAGGCGGCACCGACGGCTCGGCGGAGCATGCCCACCGGCGCCTCGGCGAGGTCGCCGACGGTGGTCAGGCCGAGCCGGCGTAGCGCCTCGGCAGCGCGCTCCCCCACCCCCCACAGGGCGTCCACCGGCAGCGGGTGCAGGAAATCGAGCACCTGCCCCGGGGGCACCACCAGCAGGCCGTCCGGCTTGGCCCGGGTGGAGCCCAGCTTGGCCACGAACTTGGTCGGCGCCACCCCGACCGAGCAGGTCAGCGCCTGCTCGTCGGTGACCCGGCGACGGATCAGTCGGGCGATGGTGGCCGGTGAGCCGAAGAGCCGACGGGCGCCGGTCACGTCGAGGAACGCCTCGTCGAGGGAGAGCGGCTCGACCAGCGGCGTGACGTCCCGGAAGATCTGCATGACGGCCCGGGAGGCGGCAGTGTAGGCGGAGAAGTCCGGTGGCAGGTAGACCGCGTGGGGACAGCGGGCCCGTGCCTGACTGGTCGGCATCGCGCTGCGGACGCCGTACCGGCGGGCCTCGTAGCTGGCCGAGCTGACCACCCCGCGCGGGCCGACACCGCCGACGACCACCGGCCGGCCGCGCAGCTCTGGGCGGCGGCGCACCTCGACGGCGGCGAAGAAGGCGTCCATGTCGACGTGCAGGATCGGGCTGGCGGAGTCGTCGGCGTCCGGCCCGAAGCGCGGATCGTCGCCCCGGGGCAACGACTGGCTGCGGCCCATCCCGGCAGGTTAACCCGGGGGTACGACACCACCATCGGCCAGCGGGCCGAACCGTCCCCGGGTCAGCCCCGCACGATCAGCAGCGGCACTGTCAGCTCCATGGCGGTGTCCGACCCGTGGTAGGCCACCAACTTCGACGCCATCGGCCGCTCGGTGCGACTGGCCATGACCGCGTACGTGTCGTTGCAGATCGCCACCACGTCGCCGATCCGGCCCAGGTGCTCCTCGGGCACCGGCCCGAACCAGCCGGTGGCCACCACCTCGTCGCGGGTGCGTACCCGGGCCGTGGCGCCCAGCACCTCCGACCAGGCGGCCCGCACGTCGTTGACGGCGCCCGGCTCGACGTGCAGGTAACGCACCCGGGCCTCGCCGGCCACCAGCCGCACCCCGGCGCGCAGTCGCGGATCGGTGTCCAGGTCGAAGCGGTGCGCGGCAGGGATGTCGAGCTGCCCGTGGTCGGCGGTCACCAGCAGCGCCGCGTCCGGCGGCAGCCCGTCGACCAGTCGGGCGACCAGGGCGTCCACCTCGGTGGCGGCGACCCGCCAGGGTGCCGAGTCGACACCGCTGACGTGGCCGTGCCGGTCCAGGTCGGCGTGGTAGCCGGAGACCAGTGTGGGCCCGGCCCCGGCGGACAGCGCGGCCAGCATGGCCGTGGCCACCGCGTCCCCGCCGGCGGCGCCCCGGAAGTCGCCACCCCGGTTGGCGGCCACTGTCAACCCGCTGCCGCCGAACTCCGGCCGACTCACCACGCTCGTCGTCACCCCGGCCGCGCGGGCCCGTTCCAACTGGGTGGGCACCGGCTGCCAGCGCAGCGGCGACGGATCGGCGGCCCAGTCGGTGTGGGTGAGCACCCGATCGGTGCCGGGAACCCGCACTGTGAAGCCGAGCACCCCGTGCGCGCCCGGCGCGACACCGGTGCCCAGCGACACCAGGCTGGTCGGGGTGGTGGACGGGAAACCGGCGATGAGCGGCCGGGCCACCGTCGCGGCGAGCCCGGCGATGGTCGGCGCGTACGGCGCCGCGGTCGGCAGCTGGTACCAGCCGAGCCCGTCGACGAGCAGCACGGCGATCCGGCGTACCCCGGCCAGCGCGGGCCGGAGCCCGAGCGGGTCGGCCGAGCCGGGCACCCCGAGCACGGCCAGCGCGCTGGGCAGCACGTCGGCGAGACGGCCGCCGCCGTGGCCCGGCCCGAGGATCTCCAGCGGCGCCGGCCAGCCACCGGCCTCGGCGATCATGCCGGCCGGCGGGCGAACAGGTGCAGTTGGGCGGCCAGGTCCCGGTATGGCGGTTGGGCGGCCAGCGCACGTTCCAACTCGACCACGGCGGCGGACTGCCCGTCGGCGACTGCGGCCGGCAGCAGGTCGGCCAGCACGCGTACCCCGTGGATCTCCTCGACCACCAGCCCGGCGGCGCCGAGCAGCGCGGCGGCGCCGGGGGCGTCGTAGCGTCGGCGCAGCGTGTCGCGCGGGCCCGCGGTGCCGGCCGGATCGGCGGCCAGGGTGGTGGCGACGTCGAGGTGCCCGTTCATCGCGCGCCCCAGCACGGCGGCGGCCCGGCCGGCCACCAGCACACTGGCCGCGCCACCCGGGCGCAGCGCGGTGGCCAGCGCGGTCACCACCGGCGTCGGGTCGTCGACCACCTCCAGGACGGCGTGGCAGAGCACCAGGTCGACGCCGGCCGGCTCGACCAGCCCGGCGAGGGCGTCACCGTCGCCCTGCACAGCGGCGATCCGGTCGGCCACCCCGGCCTCCGCGGCGCGGCGGGTGAGCGCGGCGAGCGCGTCGGGACTGGCGTCGACGACTGTGACCCGGTGCCCGGCGCGGGCCAGCGGAACGGCGAAACCGCCGGTGCCGCCGCCCACGTCCAGCACTGTGAGCTCGGCGTCGCCGCGCCGGTCCAGCTCGGCGCGAAGCACCGACCAGATCACGGCGGTGCGGGGTGTCAGCGGCGGCTCGGCGAACCGGCCTCGGGTCTGCTCCACCCGGCCGAGCCTAGTCACCCGGCCCGGTGGTGGTGCGGGCGTGTGGCGGGGGGCGCCCACCACACGCCCGATCGGTGCGTGGTCGGCGGTCGGTCAGGCCTCGGTGCCCTCGGCCTCGTCCTCCGCCCGGGACCGGCGCTCGTTGGCCACCGGACCGTTCGTCACCTCGTACTCGCGGGGGTCGGCGAGGTGCGACGGCACCCAGCCGGTGCCCAGTCGGGTCCGCCGGGCGTTGGCGATTCCACCGGTGTACGCGTGATTTCCCGTCACTGTCGTTCCCCCTCACGAATCACGGGCCGCTCTGCCCGCTCGGGACGAGTCTCCCGCTCGACGGCTCGGGAAACCGTAATGTGGATCACTGAATCAGCGGAAGTCGCGGGATGCGGGGCTCACCGGTGGCTCGATGGCGTCCAGCCGGTCGGCGACCAGGTTGGTCACCCCCTCGTGCCGCTGCAACAGCCCCCGGACCACCAGCGCGGCGCTGGTCCGCGCCACCCTCCGGTAGCGCTGCCACAGCCCCGGCGAACAGGTGACGTTGAGCATTCCCGTCTCGTCCTCCAGGTTGAGGAAGGTGACCCCGCCCGCGGTCGCCGGACGTTGCCGGTGGGTGACGATGCCACCCACCCGGATCCGCTGCCCCGGCTCCACCCGGCCGAGCCGGGCGATCGGCACCGCGCCGAGCACGTCGAGCTGACCCCGGATGAAGCGGGCGGGGTGGCTCTCCGGCGACAACCCGGTGGCCCACACGTCGGCGACCAGCCGGTCCACCGCCTCCATCCCGGGCAGCGTGGGCGCCGCCGCGCCAGTCACGGTGCCGGGCAGCCGGCCCGGCCGGTCCTGGGCGGCCGCACCGGCGGCCCACAGCGCCTGCCGCCGGGTCAGCCCGAAACAGGCGAAGGCGTCCGCGGTGGCCAACGCCTCCAACTGCGCGGCGGTGAGACCGAGCCGCCGGGCCACATCCGGCATGTCCCGGTACGGCCCGTCGGCGACCCGTTCGGCCTCGATCCGTTCGGCCACGTCGGCACCGAGGGTCCGCACACCGGACAGGCCGAGCCGGACGGCGGGGCCGTCCAGCCCCCAGGCGTGCGGCGGCTCCCCCGGCCCGCTGCCCCACCGGGTCTCCGGGGTGGACTCCAGCACCGCCAGTGCCCCGCTGGCGTTGATGTCCGGACGACGGACCTCCACCCCGTGCCGGCGGGCGTCGTCGACAAGGGTCTGCGGCGAGTAGAAACCCATCGGCTGGGCGTTGAGCAGCGCGGCCAGGAACGGCGCGGGGTGGTAACGCTTGAGCCAGGAGCTGGCGTAGACCAGGTAGGCGAAGCTCATCGCGTGGCTCTCCGGGAAGCCGTAGCTGGCGAACGCGGTGAGTTTGCGGTAGACGTCGTCGGCCAGCTCACCGGTGATGCCCCGCTCGGCCATGCCGGCGTAGAGCCGGTCGGCGATCCGGGTCATCCGCTCGACCGACCGTTTGGCGCCCATCGCCCGGCGCAACTGGTCGGCCTCGGCCGCGTCGAAGCCGGCCAGGTCGATGGCGAGCTGCATCAGCTGCTCCTGGAACAACGGCACACCCAGGGTCTTCTCCAGGGCGTTGCGCATCAGCGGGTGCGCGAAGGTCACCGGCTCCTGGCCGTTCTTGCGGCGGATGAACGGGTGCACCGAACCGCCCTGGATCGGGCCGGGGCGGATCAGCGCCACCTCGACCACCAGGTCGTAGAACTCGCGGGGCTTGAGTCGGGGCAGGGTGGCCATCTGGGCCCGGCTCTCCACCTGGAACACCCCGACCGAGTCGGCCCGGCAGAGCATGTCGTAGACCTCCGGGTCGTCCAGGGTCATGTCGCCCAGGTCGAGCCGGGACCCGATCATGTCGTAGCCGTAGTGCAGGGCGGAGAGCATGCCCAGGCCGAGCAGGTCGAACTTGACCAGGCCCACCGCGGCGCAGTCGTCCTTGTCCCATTGCAGGACGCTGCGCCCGGGCATCCGCCCCCACTCCACCGGGCAGACCTCGATCACCGGCCGGTCGCAGATCACCATGCCGCCGGAGTGGATGCCCAGATGCCGCGGGAACGTCTGCAACTCGTTGGCGTACTCCACCACCTGCTCGGGGATGTTCTCGACATCGACAGTGGCGACCGAGCCCCACCTGTCGATCTGCTTGCTCCAGGCGTCCTGCTGCCCCGGGGAGTAGCCGAACGCCTTGGCCACGTCCCGCACTGCCGACCGGGGCCGGTAGGAGATGACGTTGGCGACCTGGGCGGCGTGCTCCCGGCCGTAACGGGTGTAGACGTGCTGGATCACCTCCTCCCGCCGGTCGGACTCGATGTCCACGTCGATGTCGGGTGGGCCGTCCCGTTCCGGGGCGAGGAACCGCTCGAAGAGCAGTTGGTGCCGGACCGCGTCCACATTGGTGATCCGCAACGCGTAGCAGACCGCCGAGTTGGCCGCCGAACCCCGACCCTGGCAGTAGATGTCCTGGTCACGGCAGAACGTGACGATGTCGTAGACCACCAGGAAGTAGCCGGGGAAACCCAGCTCCTCGATCATGTTCAGTTCGTGGTCGAGTTGCGCGTACGCCGTCGGGTGCGCCTGCGGCGGCCCGTAGCGCTCGTGCGCCCCGTCGGCTGTCAGCTTCCGCAGCCAGCTCATCTCGGTGTGCCCCGGCGGCACCGGGTACGCCGGTAGCTGCGGCGCGACGAGCTGGAGGTCGAAGGCCAACTCGGCGCCGAACTCGGCGGCCCGTGCCACAGCACCCGGGTACGCGGCGAACCGGGCCGCCATCTCCGCGCCGCTGCGCAGGTGGGCGGTGGCCGCCGCGGGCAACCAGCCGTCGATCTCGTCCAGGCTGCGTCGGGCCCGGACCGCGGCGACGGTGGTGGCCAACCGACGCCGGCCAGGGCTGGCGTAGTGCACGTTGTTGCTGGCCACCGTCGGCAACCCGGCCGCGGCGGCCAACTCGGCGAGCGCGTCGTTACGGTCGGCGTCGATGGGATGGCCGTGGTCGGTCAGCTCCACGGCCACCGTCTCCGCGCCGAAGAGCGCTGTCAGCCGGTCCAACTCGCGGGCCGCCGCGTCCACCCCCTCGGTGAGCAGCGCCCCCGGCACGTGCCCCTTGCGGCAGCCGGTCAGCACCAGCACATGGTCACGCAGCTCGGCGGCGACCTCCTCCAGGTCCCCGTAATCCGGGCGACCCTTCTCCCCGCCACGCAGCTGGGCGCGGGCGATGGTGGTGGCCAGCCGGGCGTACCCCTCGTGGCCGTGCGCGAGCACCAGCAGGTGCGCGCCGTGCGGGTCGGGCTCGCCGTTCTGCGGGCCGGGCAGGCCGAGGGACAGCTCCGCGCCGAAGATGGTCGGCAGGCCCAGCGTACGAGCCGCCTCGGCGAAGCGGACCACCCCGTAGAAGCCGTCGTGGTCGGTGACGGCGAGCGCGGTGAGCCCCAGCCGGGCCGCCTCCTCGGCCAGCTCCTCCGGGTGGCTGGCGCCGTCGAGGAAGCTGAAGTTGGTGTGCGCGTGCAGCTCCGCGTAGGGCACCACGCCGTCGGGGCGGGTCAGCTCCGGTGGCTGGTACTGCTCGCGGCGGCGGCTCCAGGCCGGAGAGTCGCCGCCATCGGCGTCCACGGCGAGCGGGTCCACCACGTGCAGGTGCCGCTCCTCGCGCGACCGACCGCCGCCCGGACGGCCGGAGCCGCTGGCCCGCCCGGAGAGCACCCGCTCCAGCTCCGACCAGGGCATCTTCGGGTTGTGGAAGCTCATCGAGCATCCGCCTGCGACCTGGAGAACACCAGCTCAGTCATAGATCGCCTCCACCAACCACTGCCCGGCCTCGACGGCCAGCAGCAGGGCGGCACCGTCGGCCAGGCTGACCTGGAACCGGGCCCGGCGGCGGGCCTCGACCGGCGCCCACCACCGCTCGTCCACCGGCCACGGGCCGGCCCAGCCCACGATCTCCGCCGGCTGGCCGGTGCCGACCACCAGCCGAGCCGGTGGGGCGCTCACCGCCAACCGCGCGCTGATCACCACCGGCTCACCGGCGGCGTCGTGCACCGTCGCCGTGAGCGGACTGGGCAGCACCACCGCCGGCGCGGGCGCCGGCAGCCGGCCCGGCCACGGCGGAGCCCCGCCTCCACCCCGGCCGGTGGCCGGGGCGGCGCCGGCATCGGCCGGCGGGCCAGGGCGGGCGGGAACGCGTTCGTCGCCCCACGGCACCAGTCGCACCTGGTCGGCCGGGGAGCGCCCACCACCGAGCACAGCGGTGACCACCGCTTCCGGGCCGAGGATGCCCTGCACCCGGCTCAACGCCCGGTGCGCGCGTTCCCGCTCCTCGCCGGTCTCCCCCCAGAGGCCGGCCTGCAGACCGGCCTGGGCGATCACCCCATCCGGGATCAGTCGCAGCCGGATGATGCCGGCCGTCGGTCGGGCCGGCCGGGCACCGGCGCGGCCGTTGCTGCCGGAGAGCCACCCGTCGAGCTGCCAGCGCACCCGGTCGGCGATGGCCGCGGCGGTGAGCAGGCCATCGTGCCGCCACACCCGGTGCAGCTCCTGCCCGTGCTCGGTGACCGCCTCGATGCCGAGCCGGGTGCAGGCCAGCCCGTGCCCGGCCAGCCGTTCGTGCAGCCGCTCGGCCAGCGCCCGGGCCACGAACGCCGCCGCGTCGACCCGGTCGATCGGCTCGTCGTGCTCCGCGGTCACCGTCAGGTCGGCCGGCGGCTGCCGGACGGCGAGTGGGCGGTGGTCCCGCCCAGCGGCCAGCCGGTGGGCCAGCGCACCGTCGAACCCGAACCTGGCCAGCACGTCGCCGGCCGGCAGTGCGGCGAAGTCGCCGAGGGTGCGTACCCCCAGTCGGCGCAGCAGGTCGGCCAGCGCCGACCGGCCGAGCGCCTCGACCGGCAACCCGGCCAGGAACTCCGGTGTCCCACCCGGTGCCACCACTCGGCCGGCGCGAGCGGCCAACCCGGCCGCGAACACCCCGTCGGCGATGCCGACCTGGCTCTCCACCAGGCACGACTGCGCCACGTGCTCGATGATCCGCTCAGCGGCCGCCTCCTCGCCACCGAGGTAACGGCCCGGCCCCCGGGCGGCCACCGCGCAGGCTCCCGGACGGACCACCTCGACGCCGGCGACCAGTTCCTCCACCGCGGCGACCACCGGCTCGAACGCCCGGGCGTCCCGGCCGGGGTCGTACTCCACGACTGTGAGCTGCGGACAGCGCCCCTGCGCCTCCCGCTTGCGCAGCCCTCGACGCACCCCCTCGGCGCGGGCCCGCTCGGAGCAGGCGACCACCCGATTGGCGTGCAGCACGGCGACCGGGCCGGTCGCCGGCACCCCGTCGACGATCTCGGCGGCGAGCACCGGCCAGTCCGGGCACCACAGCAGCAGCGTGCGTGCCGGCGCGCCGGTCACCCCCGACCGACCAGCGCGAGTGGCGCGGCCGATCGGCCCTCGGGCGACGGCAGCGTACGAGGGATCACCCGGGTCAGCTCGTCACCCGGGAGCCAGACCTTGATCTCCTTGGGCCGGGCGGCCGCCCCGCGCCCGCGCGCCGAGACGGTGATCTCCCGGCGGCGCAGCCGCCCCCGGCCCAGCCCGAGACCCTCCCAGACTCCCCTGACCACCTGCAGCGTCACGTCCGCGCCGTCCCACCGGCCGTACGGGACGAGCACGCTGCCGCGCTGCCGGGCCCGGGCGGCCAACCGGGTGGCGACCGAGGCGGAGACCGAGGCCGGCACGGTGGTGACCACGACGTCCACCCCGTCGATCAGCGCGGCGACCACTGTGGCCCACTCGGGGCCGGGGTTCGGCACCAGGGCCAGCCGGTCCAGGGCGATGCCCAGCTCAGCCGCCGCGCCCGCGCCGAACGTCGGCACCCCGACCACGGCGCACCACGAGCCGGCCCGGGACGCCTCGGCGAGCAGTGCCAGCATCAGCGAGGTGCCACCGCTGCGGCGGGGCTGACCGGCGGCGACAGCGATGGTGCTGCCCCGGCGCAGGCCCCGGTTGGGCAGCAGACCGGTCAGCTCGGGCACCACCGGTAGCACCCGGTGGCCACCGACCGGGTCGGGTGCACTCGCCGGGCGCACCAGATCGGCCAGCGCGGCGGAACCGACCACCATGCGGCCCGCCATTGGACCAACTCCCCCGTCGTTGCTGTGGATCAGATCAGGACCGGCACGCCGTGCCACCGGCCGCCCGGCTCCCCCCACGGGGCGGCCGGTGGCACGGCGGGATCAGGCGGCGAGGCCGTCCAGGGCCGGTTGGTGGGCCACGCCGAGCGCGGTTTCCACCACAGTGACGAACTGTTCGGCGGCGCGAAGCAGGTCGTCGGCCTCCCGGGCGCTGACCACCCGGGGAATGCCGGCCTCGGCGGCGGCGCGCTTGCTGGCCCCCGCGGCGAAAAACCGGGACCACTCGTCGAGCTCCGGAGCGACGGCGCAGAGGAGGACCCAGACGCTGGTGATCCGGTTGCGTCGACTCGGCGCGGGTCGGGCCCGGGCGGCGAGCAGAGCCGCCGCCGCGCGCAGGGCGGCCAGGTGGGCAGCCGCGTAGCGCAGACCGTCAGGTCGGGTCTGGCCGGCCTCGACCAGCCCACGGCGGGCCAACATGAGGAGTTGGGCGGGGGTGCGGTGCGGCAGCACGTGCGCCGGCACCGTCGGTGCCTGAGCCGGGTTGGTCGGCATGGATGTCTCTCCTCCACGTGGCCGAGACGTCACCGCGGCGGCTGCTGCTGCCGACGAGACGTCGAGGTCGGGGTGGTGCGGAGGAAGACGCACCGGGTGTGGCCGGCCGGGTGTGGATGCTTCCCCACACCACACCCGGCCGGCGGACCGGCGGGTGCGTCGCCCGCCGCCCGGGGGTCGTGGGCGGCGGGCAACGCTCCTGCCTGTTGGGACCAGGCTCGCGACTGCCCGGAAACCCAGGTGCGGCCCGCGGAGCCGCACAACCCGGAGGTGGCGCCGCGAAACGCCGCGCTCCGGCTGGTTGGAACGGGCGTTCGAGGCAATCGAACACTCGTTCTAACTGCTGCTGACAGTACACCTCCCCTCCGACGAAAATGCAACGTGTGACGCGCCGAGCGTGCCGGCCGACTGAACCGGCCACCAACGGACCGGGAAGAATGGCGGGATGCAGCCACACCCGAACGTACGGGCGGTGCAGGACGCGCTCACCGCCGCCGGCACCCTCGACGGCGCCGGTGAGCCCAGCATGGTCCGTGTGCTGCCCGACGCGGTGCACACCGCCTCGGCGGCCGCCGAGGCGCTCGACGTCGAGGTCGGCCAGATCGCCAACTCACTGATCTTCGACGCGGACGACGCGCCGCTGCTCGTCCTCACCTCCGGCGCACACCGGGTCGACACCGCCGGCCTGGCGGCATCGATCGGCGTCACCCGACTGCGCCGGGCCACCCCGGAGTTCGTCAGGGCCCACACCGGGCAGCCGATCGGCGGGGTCGCCCCACTCGGGCACCCGCACCCGCTGCGCACCCTGGTGGACACGGCGCTGGCGGCGTACCCGGAGATCTGGGCCGCTGGTGGCGTACCCCAGGCGGTCTTCCCGACCACCTACCCCGAGCTGTTGCGGGTCACCGCCGGCACCCCGGCCGAGGTGGCGTGAGCGAGCGAAGCGAGCGCACCAGCGGGCCCAGCGGCGACGCGTTCGCGCGAAGCGAGCAGACCAGCAGGCACAGCGGCGACGTCAGCGCGGCTCCGGAGCTGGTCACGCTGCACGTGTGGCGGACCTCGCACGGCGCGCTGCCCCGGGCGCTGACCCGGATGGCGGTGGACCCCCGCCGGCTGCGGGCCCTCCCCGGCGTTCGGTTCGGCAAGCTGCTGGGCACCGGGACCGGCACCGACTTCGGGCCACGGGACGCCGACCTGACCCGGTGGGCGGCGCTGACCGTCTGGGACTCTCCCGCCGCGGCGGCCGGCTTCGACGACTCACCGGTCGGGCGGGCCTGGGCGCGCATCGCCCACGCCCAGGCGCGCATCGACCTACGCCCGTTGACCAGCCGGGGCGAGTGGTCCGGCCAGCGGCCGTTCGGCGACCCGTCGGGCGGCCGGGTCACCGGCCCGGTGCTGGCACTGACCCGGGCCCGGCTGCGGGCCCGCCGGGCGGCCACCTTCTGGCGGGCGATCCCGCCGGTGGCCGCCGCCCTGCGCGACGCGCCCGGGCTGCTGGCCCGGTTCGGGGTCGGAGAGGCCCCGTTGGGTTGGCAGGGCACGGTGAGCGTGTGGCGCGACCCGACGGACCTGGTGGCGTTCGCGTACCGTCACCCGGAGCATCGGGCGGCGATCATGCGAACCCCCACCGCGGGCTGGTACGCCGAGGAGCTGTTCGCCCGGTTCGAGGTGCGCGACGTGGTCGGCGACCGGTCGGTGCTCGGATGGGTCGCCGACGGCGGCCCGGAAACGGTGAAGGGTGGACGGGCATGAGGTTGGTGCGCTGGACGCCGGACGATCTCGTCCGGCGGCTGGACGACGTGGTGGCCGTCTACGGCGAGGCGATGGGATACCGCACCGACCTGCTGGAGGCCCGGCGCGGTTACATCGCCACCCACGTCCGTCGGCCGGGTTTCCGGGCGGTCGCCAGCCTGACCAGCGAGGGGCACCTCGCCGGCTTCGGCTACGGCTACCTGGGCGCCTCCGGTCAGTGGTGGCACGACCAGGTGCACCGCGCGCTGGACGCCCCGACTCGCACGCGCTGGCTCACCCACTGCTTCGAGGTGGTCGAGCTGCACGTCCGGCCACCGGCGCAGGGGCACGGCCTGGGCACCGGTCAGCTGCGCGCGCTGCTCGGCATGGCGGAGGGCGACACAGTGCTGCTGTCCACCCCGGAGGCCGACGAGCAGACCTCGCGGGCGTGGCGGTTGTACCGACGGTTCGGCTTCGTCGACGTGCTGCGCGACTTCCACTTCCCCGGCGACGAGCGACCGTTCGGCGTACTCGGTCGGGATCTGCCGCTCGAGCCACCGGCGTCATGACCCGGCGGATCTCCTGGACGCTGCTCGCCGTCCTGGTGCTCGCCCAGATCTGCTACCCGCTCACCACCGGCGCCACCCGGGCCGGGCTCACAGTGGCCACCGTCGTCCTCGGTTGGCTGCTCTCGGTCGGCCACGCGCTGCTCAGCCGGGGCCCACGGGTGGCGGCGGCGCTGGTCGCGGTGGCGACCGGCGGCGGGTTCGCGATCGAGGCGATCGGGGTGGCCACGGGTGTGCCGTTCGGCAGCTACGACTACTCCGGAGAGCTGGGCCCCAAACTGGCCGGCGTGCCGCTGATCATTCCGCTGGCCTGGACCTGGATGGCCTGGCCGGCCTGGCTGGCAGCGGTCCGACTGACCGGCGGCACTGCCGCGACGGCCGGCGGCGGGTCGACGGTGGGGCGATGGGTGGGACGGATCGCGCTGGCCACCGTGGGGCTGGCCGCCTGGGACCTCTTCCTCGACCCGCAGATGGTGGCCGAGGGCTACTGGGTCTGGCGCGACGCCACCCCGGCCCTGCCCGGCCTGGCCGGCATCCCGGTCAGCAACTACCTGGGCTGGCTGCTCTTCGCGGTGCTGATGATGAGCGCGCTGCGCCCGCTGGCCGGGCCGGCCGCCGAACACACCGATCGGCGGGACCACCCGATGGTCGCGCTCTACCTGTGGACGTACTTCTCCAGCATCCTGGCCCACGCCGTCTTCCTCGACCTGCCCGCCTCGGCGCTCTGGGGCGCCGCCGGGATGTCGGTGACCGCCGTACCCCTGGCGGTGACAGTGCTCCGCGCCCGGCGCGACAGTCACCTCCGGCCGGCCGACCCCCAGCCACACCGCCCCGGCGTCGACGCGACCCGATGACCGTCCTGCTCGCCCTGCTCATCGCCGTCGCCGCGTTGACCGGGCACACCTGGCTCAACGCCACCCGGTGGCTGCGCCGACCCACCGACCGGCCCGACGACGTCGACGAGCAGGTCACCGTGCTGCTGCCGCTGCGCGACGAGGCCACCCGGGTCACACCCTGCCTGCGCGCCCTGCTGGCCCAGCACGGCGTGCCCGGGCTGCGCGTCGTGGTCCTCGACGACGGGTCCACCGACGGCACCGCCGACGTGGTCCGCGCGGTGGCCGGCGACGACCCCCGGGTCACGCTGCTCACCGGGGTCGCCCCACCGCCGGGCTGGCTGGGCAAGCCACACGCCTGCTGGCAGCTGGCCACCCGGGCCGACCCGGACGCCACAGCGCTGGTCTTCGTCGACGCCGACGTGGTGCTCGCCCCGCATGCCGTGGCCGCTGCCGTCACCGAGTTGCGCGCCGCCCGGGCGACGCTGCTGTCGCCGTACCCCCGGATCGTGGTGGCGACGGCAGGCGATCGGTTGGTGCAGCCGCTGTTGCAGTGGCTCTGGCTGACCTTCCTGCCGCTGCGTGCGATGGAGCGCTCGTCGCGACCGTCGCTGGCCGCGGCGGGCGGGCAGTTCCTGGTGGTGGACCGGGCCGGCTACACCGCCGCCGGCGGGCACGCCGCGGTCGCCGACAAGATCCTGGAGGACGTCGAGCTGGCCCGAGCGGTCAAGCGGGCCGGTGGGCGGATCGCCCTGGCCGACGGCTCCCGGCTGGCTACCTGCCTGATGTACGACGACTGGCCGCAACTGCGCGACGGGTACTCGAAGTCGCTCTGGGCGTCGTTCGGGCACCCGGGCGCGGCGGCAGCCGTGGTGGCGGCGCTGCTGCTGCTCTACACCGCACCGCCGCTGATCGCGCTGACGGGTGCGGCGGCCGGCGCACCGAGGGTGGCCGCAGTGGGCCTGGCCGCGTACGCGCTCGGGGTGGCCGGGCGGGTGCTCACCGCCCGCGCGACCGGTGGCCGGTGGTGGCCCGACGCGCTCGCACACCCCGTGTCGGTCGTGGTCCTCGGTTGGTTGACCCTGCGGTCGTACCATCTGCGAAAGCGACGCCGCCTGACCTGGCGGGGCCGCCCGGTCAGCTAGGGAGGACGCGGCATGGCGCGGATCGTGGTCGTCGGCGCCGGGGTGGGTGGCCTCGCCACCGCCGCCCGGCTGGCCGCCACCGGGCACCAGGTGACCGTCTTCGAGGCCGCCGACACGGTCGGCGGCAAGCTCGGCCGGTACGCGCACGACACCCCGGCCGGGTCGTTCCACTTCGACACCGGGCCGAGCCTGCTCACCCTGCCCGAGGTTTTCCACGACCTGTTCGAGGCGACCGGGGCGAAGCTCGACGAATACCTGGACCTGGTCCCGCTGAACCCGATCGTCCGACACGTCTTTCCCGACGGCGGCCCGACCCTGGACTCGTGCGCCGACCCGGCGGAGTTCACCGCCCGGATCGGGGCCGTCCTCGGTGACCGGGCGGCAGCCGACTGGCAGCGGCTGTGGCGGCGGGCGGCGCGGGTGTGGCAGGCCTCCTCACGGGACATCCTGCGTCGTACCGTCGACTCTCCCCGCGACCTCGCGTCGCTGGCCTGGCGCGTCGGCGACCTGGCCGCCATCGCCCCGGGCCGCAGTCTGCGCGGCCTGGGCCGCCGGCACCTGTCCGACCCGCGGCTGCGGATGATGCTGGACCGGTACGCCACCTACACCGGCGCCGACCCACGTCGGGCACCGGCGGCGCTGGTCGCGGTCCCGTACGCCGAGCTGGCCTTCGGCGGCTGGTACCTGCGCGGTGGGCTGGGCACGCTCGCCGACGCGCTGCTGACCCGCTGCCTGGACCTCGGCGTGGTGGTGCAGACCGACGCCACTGTCACACGGATCGACGCCACCGGCGGCCGAGTGCACGGGGTACGCCTCGCCGGCGTCACCGCCCCGGTCCCCGCCGACGTGGTGGTGGCCAACGTGGACGCGCTCACCGTCTACCGTGACCTGCTGCCGCACCCGCGTCGGCTGGCCGCGCTGACCGACCGCAGCCTCGCCGGCTTCGTGCTGCTGCTCGGCGTCTCCGGCAGCACCGGGCTGGCCCACCACAACGTCTTCTTCCCGGCCGACTACGACGCCGAGTTCGACGCGGTCTTCGGTGACCCCGGGCGCGGTGTCCGGGCCCGGCCGGCGGCCGACCCGGCGGTGTTCGTGACAGTGGCCGACGACCCGATGGTCCGCCCAGCCGGACACGAGGCGTGGTTCGTGCTGGTCAACGCCGCCCGGCAGGGCACCGCTGCGGGCGCTGTCGACTGGCGACGCCCGGGGCTGGCCGACGCGTACGCCGACCGGATCCTGGACGTGCTGGCGCGGCGCGGCGTGGACGTGCGCGACCGGCTGTTGTTCCGCGAGATCCGCACCCCGGCCGACCTGGACGTGGCGACCGGCGCGCCAGGTGGCTCGATCTACGGCACCGCCGGTGGGCTGCTCCGCCCGGCGAACCGGGGCCCGGCGCACGGGCTGTGGCTGGTGGGTGGCTCCACCCACCCGGGCGGCGGGTTGCCGATGGTGACCCTCTCCGCGCAGATCGTCGCCGACGAGATCGGCCCCGCCTGGTAGAGCCGGCCTGCTCCAGCCAGCGCCGGTCCCGGTCGGCGCCTTCCAGCCGGCGCCTGATTTCGGTCGGCGTCGGGCTGGCCCGCTCTAGTCGGCGTCGAGCAGTGCGCGGCGGATGCTGGAGAGCAGTTGCCCCAGGCCGAAACCGGCCAACAGCACCCAGACCGCTGTCGCCATGGTGATGGTGCCGGCGGCCAGGTCCGGCTCGATCAGCCCGGCCAGCCCGGCGACCAGCAGGCCGGCCAGCGCCACCGAGACCCGGGTGGGGCGTTCGCCCACTGTCACCGCGCCGATCTCCCGCATGCCGGCGGCGACCGCCCGCGCCCGGACGTACTCGTGCAACCAGGACAGCGCGCCGCCCGCGACGACCAGCCCACCCGGCGCGCCCACCAGCCAGAAGGCCAGCAGCCACGCCACCTCACCGAGCCGGTCGGCGACCGAGTCGTAGACGTAGCCGAGCCGGGTGGTGCGGCCGGTGGCGACCGCCACCGCGCCGTCCACGCTGTCCGCCACGGCGGCGAGCAGCACGAACAGCGCGCCGAGGAACGGCCCGTCCCCCGGCCGGCCTACCAGCAACGGTACGCAGAAGCAGAGCAGCACCCCGGCCACGGTGACCGCGGTGGGGCTGACCCGCAGCCGACCCAGCACATATCCGACGTGGTACGCGAATCGCAGCCAGGCGCGCACCACCGGCGCCGCGACCCGCGGGTCGAACCCGCCGTGCAACCGCGCCCACGCCGTGGCGTACTGATCCCAGTTCAGCTGTGTGCCCACCACGGATCAACCGTCGTGCCGGGCAACAGGTGTCGCAGGCGCATCGTTCACACGCGGGCGCCGGCCTTCAGGTTCTGCCAGACCTCGCGGGTCGCAGTGGACCGGTTGAGGGTGATGAAGTGGATTCCCGGCACGCCTTCGTCCAGCAGTCGGCGGCACATCTCGCTGGCCTGCTCGATGCCGAGCCGACGGACGGCGTCCGGGTCGTCGGCGACGCGTTCGAAGCGGGCCGCCAACGCCGGTGGGAACGGCGCACCGGACAGCTGCACTGACCGCTCGATGGTGCTGAACTGGGTCACCGGCATCACGCCGGCCAGGATCGGGGTGTCACAGCCAGCGGCGGCCACCCGGTCACGTAGCCGCAGGTAGTCGTCGGCGTCGAAGAACATCTGGGTGACCGCGAACTCCGCGCCGGCCCGACACTTGCGGACGAACTGGGCGGTGTCGGTGGCCACGTCGGGCGAGCGCGGGTGCTTGTACGGGAAGGCGGCCACGCCGACGCTGAAGTCGCCGGCGTCGCGCACCAGCCGGACCAGGTCCTCGGCGTAGTCCACGCCCTCGGGGTGACGAATCCACTCACCGCCCGGGTTGCCCGGAGGGTCACCACGAACGGCAAGCACGTTGCGCACCCCCACCCCGGCGAGCCGGCCGACCACGTGCCGCAGCTCGGCGACGGAGTGGTTGACCGCGGTGAGGTGCGCCATCGGCAGCAGGGTGGTCTCGGTGGCGATCCGCTCGGTCACCGCCACTGTGGTGTCCCGGGTCGAGCCGCCGGCGCCGTACGTGATCGACACGAACGACGGGCGCAGGGACTCCAACTCGCGGATGGCCTGCCAGAGCAGCTGCTCCCCCGCCTCGGTCTTGGGCGGGAAGAACTCGAACGAGAAGGTCGGCTGGTGCTCACGAATGAGCTCCCCGATCGCTGGCTGCGGATTGGGGAGTGTCGAGGGAAGACCGAGCGCCACGACCCGACTCTAGCGGTCGATGGCACCAGGACCCAGGCCCTTCCCACCCAGCGGCGTCTGGTGGGCGGCGTCGCTCGGGTCTGCGGTGAGCCCGTGGGCGGCGTCGCCCGGTCTGGTGGGCGGCCTCGCCCGGTCTGGTGGGCGGCCTCGCCCGGTCTGGTGGGCGGCCTCGCTCGGTCTGGTGGGCGGCCTCGCTCGGGTCTGCGGTGAGCCCGTGGGCGGCGTCGCCCGGTCTGCCGTGAGCCGGGCGGTGTCGCACCGCGCGCCCCGACTCGACTGCGGAAAGGCGTCATACCTCCGAGGTAGGAAGGGACGGTGCGGGAGGGGCGGCGGGGGTGGCCCGGGTCTCGCGCGGGGGTCAGCAACCGAGCGGTGGCGCCGGTCCCGCCCGCTCGGGCGGGTGGGTCGTCACCGCACCGACGCCCGCCAGGAGGACAGATGATCCCGCCCGCATCGCCGCGCCCCGCGCAGCTCGGGCCGCTGCTGGCCCGGTGCCGACTCGACCGGGGCTTGAGCCAGCAGCGAGCCGCCGCCGAGTTGTGTGCCGCCGCCGGGGTGCCGACGCTGAGTCGGCACGAGATTTCCCGGTGGGAACGACAGCGTCGCGTGCCGGGCGGGTTCTGGCTCGGCTGGCTCGCCGTCGTCCTGGACGTGCCGCTGGTAGTGCTCGCCGAGGCTGCCGCGGCCACCCGTCGGGCCGGCTCGACGCGGGCCACCGGGCCGGGCCGCGCCGCAGTGGCCGGCGCGCGACCGGCCGGGCGGACGGGCCCCGGCCGCACCGGCGGGACTACGCGTGGCGGTGGAGCACGAGCACGGACGACCGGCTAGCGTCGGGGAGTGACCCACGCTGCTCCCGTGTCCCCCGTCGACCGCGCCGGCCTGCGGCAGCGGGTCGACAAGGCCCTCACCGAGTTCCTGGCCGGCCAACGGGTCCGGCTCGCCGCCGTGGACGACGCGCTGGGTCCGGTGGCCGAGGCGATCGAGGCGTTCGTGCTCGGCGGCGGCAAGCGGCTGCGTCCCGCATTCGCGTACTGGGGGTTCCGGGGGGCCGGCGGGCTGGACGGCGACCAGGTGCTGACCGCCCTGGCCTCACTGGAGTTCGTCCAGGCCAGCGCCCTGATCCACGACGACCTGATGGACCGTTCCGACACCCGGCGCGGCGAGCCCGCCGTACACCGACGGTTCGCCACCCGGCATCGGGAGGCCGGCTGGGGCGGCGACCCGGACGGTTTCGGCGACGCCGCGGCCATCCTGCTCGGTGACCTGTGCCTGGTCTGGTCCGACGAGCTGCTGCACTCCGCCGGCCTGGACCTGTGGTCCTTGGCCCGGGCCCGGCCGGTCTTCGACGAGATGCGCACCGAGGTCACCGTCGGGCAGTACCTCGACGTGCTCACACAGGTCACCGGGGACACCTCGGTGGAGCGGGCCAGCAAGGTCGCCCGGTACAAGTCCGCGAAGTACACCGTCGAGCGTCCGATGCTGCTCGGCGCCGCGCTGGCCGACGCGCCGGAGGACGTGCGGACGGCCTACTCGGCGTACGGGCTGCCGCTGGGCGAGGCGTTCCAGCTCCGCGACGACGTGCTGGGGGTCTTCGGCGACCCGGCACTGACCGGCAAACCGGCCGGGGACGATCTACGCGAGGGCAAGCGCACCTACCTGGTGGCGGCGACAGTGGAGGCCACCGACGACGCGGGCCGTGAGCTGCTGCTCGGCCGGCTCGGCGACCCGGAACTGGACGAGCACGGGGTGGCCCGGCTCCGCGAGGTGATCTCGGGGAGCGGGGCGCTGGCCCGTACCGAACAGCGGATCGTCACACTCACCGACGCCGCCCTGGCCGCCCTGGCCGCCGTCGACCTCGACACCGAGGCCCGCCAAGCCCTGGTAGACCTGGCCATAGCCGCAACCCGCCGATCCGACTAACCCCACCCTGCCCCACCCCGCCCGCGCCCGCGTTGCCCGCTCCCGCGTTGATCATGAAGTTATTGCCACGACACGCCGAGCGGGCTGGCAACAACTTCATGATCAACCGGGGCGGGGGCCGGGGGGGCCGGGGACGGGGTTAGAAGCCTTGGGCTTGGGCTCGGCGTTTCACCTCGCGGGCCTGGTCGCCGGAGAGGGCGGCGGCGGGGGTGGCGCCGGGGAGGGTGTCGTCCGGCTCGTAGAGCCAGCGCAGGACGGCCTCGTCGTCGTAGCCGTTGTCGGCGAGCAGATTGAGCACGCCGGGCAGGTGCTTGAGCACGGTCTGGTTGGCCACCAGGTCCGCCGGGATCCGGCGGACGCCGTCGCGGCGGACCGCCAACAACTCCCGGTCACGGATCATCTGGTGCACCTTGCTGATCGACACGTCGAGGCGTTCGGCGACGTCGGGCAGGGTCAACCAGTCGGCCAGGTCGGTGGGGCCGGCGAGCTCCAGGCCGGGCGCGGCCTGGTCGGGTACGGGTTCGGTCACCCGACCACCCTGCCACGCCGCCGCCGCGACGAGCCACCGGCACCCCGGGCCGCCCATCTGCGCCCTCTCCCCTGATCGCCGCTGACCTGCGAACACGGGGCGGGGAACGCGGCGGGACGGACCGGTTCGGCATACGGCTGTAGCATCCTGTTCATCCCTCACCCTCTGGACACATAGACTGCCTGCCGATGGACACTCAGGTCGCCGACACGTTGCTGGGCTCGCTGATCGACGGGCGCTACCGCATTCGCGGTCGCGTGGCCCGTGGTGGCATGGCGACCGTGTACACCGCCACCGACGAACGCCTTGAGCGCACCGTCGCCGTCAAGATCATTCACCCGACCCAGGCCAGCGAGGCACGGGCCCGGATCGCCAACTTCGTGGCCCGGTTCACCGACGAGGCGAAGACCATCGCCCGGCTGACCCACCCGAACGTGGTGGCGGTCTACGACCAGGGCACGCACGCCGGCCTGCCGTACCTGGTGATGGAGTACGTCCGTGGCCGCACGCTGCGTGACGTGCTGGCCGAGCGACGCCGGCTCAACCCGGACGAGGCACTGGCCATCGCCGAGCAGATGCTCGCCGCGATCGCCGCCGCGCACCGGGCCGGTCTCGTGCACCGCGACGTCAAACCGGAGAACGTGCTGGTCGCGGAGGCGCCTACCGGTGGCGTCGCCAACCTGGTCGACAGCGTCGTGAAGGTGGCCGACTTCGGGCTGGCCCGGGCGGTCGAGGCGAGCGCCGACGAGGAGCAGGGCAACCAGCTGATGGCCACCGTGGCGTACGTCGCCCCGGAGCTGGTCACCGAGGGCCGCGCCGATCCGCGCACCGACGTCTACTCGGCCGGCATCGTGCTGTTCGAGATGCTCACCGGTCGGGTGCCGTATGACGGAGACCGCCCGGTGGACGTCGCCTGGCAGCACGTCGACCGGGACGTGCCGACGCCCTCGACGCTGGTGCCGGGCCTCCCGTCGGTCCTCGACGATTTGGTGCAGCGGGCCACCCGCCGCGATCCGGGAGCGCGGCCCGCGGACGCCGGCGCGTTGTTGGCCGAGGTGCAGGTGGCCCGGGATCGTCTGGGCGACGCCAACAGCCACACCGCCGTACTCCGCCCGATCAGTGACGCACCGTCGCTCTCCCAGCCGACCATGATGGTCGCGACGGTCCAGCCGCCCAACCGCCCGTCGTGGGCACGTCTGCCCGAGGGCGCCAGCAGCCAGGGGCCGGGGCGGCGTCGGGCCGCCCCGGAGCCGGCGGAGGGCCTGGGCGCCCGGCTCGCCGCGCTGCGCAGCACTGTGCTGAGCAACCCCCGTGGCCGGCTGGCCGTCGCGGCAGTGGTCGTGACGCTGGGCCTGGTGGCCGCGCTCGGGGGTTGGTGGTTCGGCGTCGGCCGCTACACGGACGCTCCGCAGCTGATGAGCCTGAGCAAGGCCGAGGCGCAGGCGCGGGCCGACCGCACCGGGCTTCTCATCGAGTACGCTGAGCCGCGCTTCGACGAGAAGGCCCCGAAGGACACTGTGCTGGAGCAGAGCCCAGCGTCCGCTGCCAAGATCGTCAAGGGTGGCACGATCACCCTGACCCTCTCCCTCGGTCCGGAGCGTTTCCCTGTACCGGACGTGATCGGCAAGGAGTTCGAGCTCGCCGAGGCGGACCTTGTCAACGTGAAGCTGGTGGTCGCCAGGGGCACCGCCCGCTACGACGACAGCCTGCCGGCCGGGGTCGTGGTAGACAGCTCCCCCAAGGTGGGCACCGAGGTCAAACCCGGTGCGAAGATCACCCTCATCCTGAGCCGGGGCAGGGCCCCGGTGACGGTGCCGAACCTGGTCGGCAAGAGCCTGACCGACGCCCGGACGGCCCTGGCCCAGCTCAACCTGGTGCTGAAGGAGACCTACAAGGACTCCGACAAGCCGAGGGACGAGATCCTCGGCCAGAGCCCGGCCGATGGCGCCGGCGTGGAGAAGGGCACCGAGGTCAAGCTGGACGTCAGCAAGGGGCCACCGCTGGTCGCCATGCCGCGGGTGATCGACCTGCCGTGCCAGCAGGCCAAGCAGGCGTTGGAGGGTCAGGGCTTCCCGGTGACGATGGCGATCAACCCGAACGCCGTGGTCCGGATCCAGCTCCCGGGCGAAAATTCGCAGGTGGCGCCCGGCACCCCGGTCACACTGACGTGCTTCTGATGCCGACGATCTGCGCACGGCCGGTGGGCACGCACACTCCGACCTCGGGTGGGCTGGCGAAGGCCGCCCTGCCGTACGCCGACGCGACCGGCGCGCAGGTGGTGCAGGTCTACGTCTCCAACTCGCGAGGCTGGGCACTGCCCGACGGCGACCCGGTGCAGGACGCGCTGTTTCGCGACGGTTGCGCCGAGCGGGGCATTCCCGCGTTCATCCACGCCGCGCTGCTGGTCAACCTCGGCTCGCCCACCCCGGCCACTGTCGAGAAGTCGGGGCAGACGCTGGCGCACGCGCTGCGTCGGGGCGTGGCGATCGGCGCGCGCGGGGTGGTGTTCCATGCGGGCAGTTCGGTGGACGAGGGGCACGCCGAGGCCGCGATGGGACAGGTCCGCGAGGTGTTGCTGCCGCTGCTCGACTGGGCTGCCGACGCTGGCGGGCCGATGTTGCTGGTCGAGCCGAGCGCCGGCGGTGGCCGGTCACTGGCCTCCCGGGTGGAGCAGCTCGGGCCCTACCTGAACGCGGTGGACGGACACCCCATGCTCGGGGTCTGCTTCGACACCTGCCACGCCTGGGCGGCCGGCCACGACCTGGCTGCCGAGGGCGGCATGACGGCGACCCTGGACACCCTGGTGGCCACTGTCGGCGCGGACCGGCTGCGGCTGGTCCATGCCAACGACTCGAAGGATCTGTGCGGCTCCACCCGGGATCGGCACGAGAACATCGGCAAGGGCAGCATCGGCGAGCCCGCCTTCGCCGAGCTGATGGCGCACCCGGCGACCGCTGGCGTCCCGATCGTCGTGGAGACCCCCAGCGAGAAGCACGTGGGCCACGCCGCCGACATCGCCACCCTCACCCGCCTGTCCCACCCCTGACCCCAACCTTGTTGATCAAGAGGTTTGCGTCACCCGGGGACCGGGACCTGACGCGAACCTCTTGATCACCGAGGCGAACAGGGGTTTTAGGCTGCGGCGAGGATGCGGG